>JAITIE010000007.1 GCA_031279615.1 Candidatus Margulisiibacteriota bacterium
CTAACTTCTGTTTCTTCCTGTTTCTCCGTCGCCGACACCAAGGTGCACTTCATAAAATCTCCTGTCTTATAGGCGCGGAAAATATTTGTAAATATTTTCCGCGCAGAATTACTGTTGCATTTTTTTCGCTTTTTCGTAAGCTTCTTCTATTGTGCCGACATTGTAAAAAGCCTGCTCCGGCAAATCATCGGCGGCGCCATTGATAATCGCCTGAAAACCTTTGATCGTGTCCGGCAGCGGCACATAGCGCCCGGGCAGACCGGTAAAACGCTCGGCCACCGTGAACGGCTGGGAGAAAAAACGCTGGATTTTGCGCGCGCGGTTGACCGTCAATTCGTCCTCTTTGGGCAGCTCGGACACGCCCAGTATCGCCACGATGTCTTTCAGCTCGTTGTACCTTTGCAAAATGCGCTTGACCTCGCGCGCGGTCTCGTAATGTTCTTTACCGACGATAGCCGCGTCCAAAATGCGCGAGCTGGACTGCAGCGGATCAACCGCCGGATAAATGCCCAGCGCGGCAATATCGCGGGACAAAACCGTCGAAGCATCCAGGTGGCTGAACGTGATTGCCGCCGCCGGATCGGTAATATCGTCCGCCGGCACGAACACAGCCTGAATAGAAGTAATGTAGCCGCTGCGCGTCGAAGTAATGCGCTCCTCCAAACGCCCCATTTCCGCGCCGAGTGTTGGCTGATAACCGACAGCCGACGGCATACGCCCCAGCAGGGTTGAAACCTCCGAGCCGGCCTGCACGAAACGAAAAACATTATCCATAAAAAACAGCACGTCCTGATGCTCGCGGTCGCGGAAATATTCCGCCTGCGTCAGAGCGGTCAGCGGCGTGATCATGCGCGCGCCCGGCACCTCGCCCATTTGTCCGAAAACCAGCGCGGTCTTATCCAGCACGCCGGATTCCCGCATCTCCAGCCAGAGGTCGTTGCCCTCCCGGGTGCGCTCACCCACACCGGCAAAGACCGAAATGCCGCCGTGATGCTTGGCCATATTGTGAATCAGCTCCATGATAATCACTGTTTTGCCCACGCCCGCGCCGCCGAAAAGTCCGGTCTTGCCGCCCTTGACATACGGCGAGATCAAATCAATAACCTTGATGCCGGTCTCGTGCACGCTGTCCTGCGGGTCAATATCCTGAAAGAGCGGCGGATTGCCGCGGATGTGCTGGCGTTCCACCGTATCCGGCAGCGGCGGCAAATTGTCGATGGTTTCGCCCAGCGCGTTAAAAAGCCGCCCCAGAGTTTCCCTGCCGATCGGCAC
This sequence comes from Candidatus Margulisiibacteriota bacterium, assembly GCA_031279615.1. Classification (GTDB taxonomy): domain Bacteria; phylum Margulisbacteria; class Termititenacia; order Termititenacales; family Termititenacaceae; genus Termititenax. The sequence continues at coordinate 1,273 of JAITIE010000007.1, forward strand.
TTCGATAGGATGGCCGGTGTCGACAGCCTCCGCGCCGCGCGGCAGACCGTCGGTGGGCTGCATGGACACGCAGCGCACTATGCCGCCTTCCGTCTGCATCGACACTTCCGCCAACACGCGCAATTTGCGTCCGTCATATTCATGCCTGATCTCGACCGCGTTGCGGATCTCCGGTATCTCGTCCGAAGTAAAACGAATATCGATAATCGGCCCCACGATCTGGATTACCGAACCTTTACTGCCTATCGTCATTGCCCAACTCCTTTTAAGCCGCTTTATTTTCCAGCGCCCGCAAAACATCGAAAGCGCTGACCACTTCCGACAATTCCTGCGTGATGCGCATCTGGCGGGTCTTATTATATTGCAAAGTCAGCTTCTGCAAAATCAAGCGCGCGTTTTTATTGGCGCTCTGCATGCCCAAAAGCCGCGCGTAATACTCGCCGGCGGCGGACTCCCAGTAAACTTTGTCCAGGCAGGCCTTGAGGTAAGCGCGTAAAATTCCGGCATAAATAATCTCACCGGCCGGTTCTAAAATAATTTCGTTTCTTGGCTGGATGCCGAGCGGAGCCGAGGCGTCCGCGGACAATTCAAATGGATAAATTTTTTTAATCACGGGATTTTGCTCCAAAATCGACAATAGCTCATTATAAGCAAAATAAACTTCAATATTTTGACCGGCCAGGATTTTGCCGGCGATTTCCGCCACGACCGGCGCGGTTTCCGCTGGATAATTTTTTTCCGCCGCGGCCAAGGCTGTATAAGGATGCTTAATGTAATGCTCCCATTTAGCGCTGGCGCGTCCCAGCAGCCAGAGCGCCGCGGCGCGGCCATTCTCTCTTTTTTCATTGTCCAGCACGGCCTGCAATTTCATTAACAGCCTGTCATTGAAGCCGCCGCAAAAACCTTTGTGCGCGAAAAAAGCCAGACAGTATTTTTGCGGCGGCGCGGGAACAGTCTCTTGGTTTTTAATTCGCGCCGCAATCTGCGCAAAAACCCGCGCGGACAGCGTCTGATAATTTTTGGCATTATTAAAATTCTGACGGATCTTATTGATCTGCGTTCGTGTAACCATTTCCATGGCTTTGGTCACCTGATGCAAATTGGCGATTGTTTTGAGCCGTTCTTTAATGGTTGTCAGCTGGGACATTTAAAAATTCCTTTTTAAAATTATTGACCGCGTTCTGCGTCAGCAGGCCGAGTTCGCGCGTAAATTCTTTCTGCGTGCGAAAAGTTTCCAGGATATCCGCGTAATTTTTACGCAGATAGTCCAGCAGCGCGGTTTCAAACTCCGCCAGTTTTTCCAGCGGAATATCCAGCAGCAAATCCTTGACGCCGGCGTAAATAATGATCACCTGCTCCTCCACGGCCAGCGGCTTGTTTTTGTCCTGCTTGAGCAGCTCGACCATCAGCGCGCCTTTTTTTAACTGCCGCAAAGTTTCTTTGTCCAGCTCCGACGAGAACATGGAAAACGCTTCTTTTTCGCGGTACTGCGCGAGGTCGATGCGCAGTGTGCCAGAAATACGCCGCATGGCTTTGATCTGAGCGCTGCCGCCGACGCGCGACACGGAAATACCGGCGTTCACAGCCGGCCGCACGCCGCTGTTGAAAAGATCGGCTTCCAAAAAAATCTGGCCGTCGGTGATCGAGATTACGTTCGTCGGCACATAGGCGGAAATATCATTGCCCTGCGTCTCGATAATCGGCAGAGCGGTCATGGAGCCGCCGCCTTTGGCCGGTGAAAGTTTTGCCGCGCGCTCTAGCAGGCGCGAGTGCAGATAAAAAATATCGCCCGGGTAAGCCTCGCGGCCAGGCGGCCGGCGCATCAGCAGAGAGATCTGCCGGTAAGCGGCCGCGTGTTTGCTCAAATCATCGTAAACCACCAGCGTGTCTTTTTGCAGCCCAGACATGAAATACTCCGCGATTGCGCAGCCGACAAAAGGCGCCAGATACTGCGTGATCGCTGGCGCGCTGGCCGGCGCGTCAATGATAATCGTATTTTTCAGCGCGTCGTGCTGCTCCAGCTGATGCCGGAGCTTGACCACCGTGGATTCTTTTTGTCCGATCGCCACATAAATAGAAATAACGCCGGTGTCTTTTTGATTGATAATCGTGTCAACGGCCAGCGTGGTTTTGCCGGTTTGCCGGTCGCCGATAATCAGCTCGCGCTGCCCGCGGCCAATCGGCGCCAGCGCGTCGATCACTTTGTAGCCGGTCTGCAAAGGCACGCGCACCGGCTCGCGGTCGATCACGCCGGGCGCCGGACTCTCCAGCGGATAGGCTGTCTCCGTCTTGATCAGCCCCAGACCATCCAGCGGATCACCCATCGGATTGATCACGCGTCCCAGCATATTTTGGCCAACCCGGACGCCGACCACATGGCCGGTGCGTTTGACCCAGGCGCCTTCTTTGACCTTGGTGTGATTTTCCAAAATCGCGCAGATAATTTCTTCTTTTTCCAGATTAAAAATCGTGCCGTAAATCTTGCCCGGAAATTCCAGCAACTCGCCATTGACTGCCGAGCTCAAACCCCGAATGCGCGCGATGCCGTCGGCAGATTCCAGCACCGCGCCGACCTCGTCCGCGCCGGAAATTGTCTTCAGATTATCGATTTTTTCCTGAATGTTCCTTAATACCGTTTCCGTCAAAGACATAATCGCTCCTTAAACCAAAGCCGCCTGCAGCTGTTCCAGGCCGGCCCGCACGCTCAAATCCAGCATTTTTTCGCCGCGCTTGAGCACCAAACCGCCCAGCACATTTTTAGACACAATATTATGCAAATACACTTTTTTGTTTTCCAGACGCTCCAGCTCCTGGCGGAGCGCGTCCAGCTGCTCCGGCGTCAAATTCACCGCGGACAGCGCTTCCACAAAAAGCGAGTTCTTGGTCTTGCTGAGCAATTCCACAAATTTGCCGCTGATCATCTCGTAAAAATGCAAATCGTTATTCTCAATTAACTGCAAAATAAATTTCTTAAAATTTTCGCCCAGCAAATCCGCAAAAACTTTTTGAAAATACTGATTTTTGCTTTCTGGCGTGACATGCTCGTCAAATAAAATCTCCTTGACGCCGTAAGTTTCCTCACAAAGCAGATTAAAACGAAAAATATCGGTGACAAAAAGATCCAGCTCGCCAGCGTTCTCCAGCGTGTTCAGCAATTCTTTCAGATTGTAACGGTAATTCAGCATTTTAAAATTCTTTCAGTTTTTTTAATTCCTCTAAACGCTCCTGTAAAATCCGCTGCTGCATTTCCGGTGTCAGCTCGACCCGCAGGATTTTTTCGCAGGCGGCGCAGAGCATCTGGCCGACATGTTCCTCGAAATTGCGGGAGAAATCATCCTCTACCCGCCGCAAATCCTCTTCCTTGGTTTTGCGCAACGCGCGGAATTCAGCCTGCAGCGCTTTTAACTGCGCGTCCGCCTGTGTTTTGGCTTTTTCGCGCGCCTCGGAAAGAATGCGGCGCTCCGCCAGCTCGAGAGCCCTTTGCCGCTCCTCCAAATCCTGACGCAGAGCATCGGCTTCGCGGTTTTGTCTTTCAGCGCTGGCCAGCTCACCGGCAATTTTATCCGCGCGCTCCTGCATCATTTTGGCCAGGACTGGATAGATCTTGGCGCTGATAACCCAGCAGACTACACCGAAAGAAATCAGCGTCCAAAAAATAATATTGATTTCCAGTTTAAACAAAAAACGCTCCTTATTTTATTTCGTGGCCAGCAAAATACTGATAACCAGGCCGTACAAAGCCACGGCTTCGATAAAAGCGATGCCGATAAAAACCAGCGGCCGCACTTTATCCAAAATTTCCGGCTGGCGCGCCACGCTGTCGAACAGCTTGCTCATCATCAGGCCGATGCCAAACGCGCCGCCCAGCGCCGCCAATCCCATACAGATCGCCGCGCCCAGATACGCTCCTATAATATTGTCCATTTGCTTTCTCCTTTCTTAATTTTTTATACTTCTTCGCTGACGGCTTCGCCGATCATCGAAGCATTTCCTCTGTCGCTTCGCTGACGGCTTCGCCGATCATCGAAGCATTTCCTCTGTCGCTTCGCTGACAGCTTCGCCGATCATCGAAGCATTTTCTCTGTCGCTTCGCTGACGGCTTCGCCGATCATCGAAGCATTTTCTCTGTCGCTTCGCTGACAGCTTCGCCGATCATCGAAGCATTTTCTCTGTCGCTTCGCTGACAGCTTCGCCGATCATCGAAGCGCCCAAAAAGGTAAAAACATACGCTTGAATGACGCAGACAAAAAATTCAAAGAATATTATCACGATTGCGCCGCCGTAAGAAGCCAGCCACACGGCGATATTGTTAAATATAGAAGTAAAACTCAAAATGCTGATGAGCAGCAAATGCCCGCCGGACATATTGGCGAAAAGCCGGATGGCCAGCGAAAAAGGCTTGAAAATCTGGCTGATGATCTCGATCGGCAAAAGTAAAATGACCACCGGCCCCTTGACACCCTGCGGCACGAGGCTTTTACAAAATCCCCACCAGCCGCGTTTTTTGAAACGCACCAGCAGACTGATCGCAAAAAACAAAACCGCCAGCGCGGCCGTGCCGTTGATATTGCTGACGGCGCTGTCTAAACCCGCCCGCGGCCCCAGCAGGCCAAGCACGCCCAGCGGCAGGCCGGTGAATAAGATATAGAGGAACGCCGAGAGGCATAGCGGCAACCAGGCTTTGTCCAGACCCGCCGGCTGGAGAATTTGTTTTTCGATAAACTCGACCGCCGTTTCCAGCAGATTTTGGCCGAAACTGCGCGGGGACAGAGACAAGCGGCGCGTGATGAGCCACAGCAGGCCGAGCAGTAAAAACGCGGCGGCAAAATTCAAAAGCGCCGTGGCGTCTACGGAAAAATCCCAGCGGCCTAAACGCAGCGCCAGAAAAACTTTGGCTGATTCGTGCATACTATCCCCGTCAAAATTTACTCGCCCTGAATTTATTTCTCCATTTATTTTTTTTCCGCGCTCTTGACTATTTTGTAAAGGCTGTAGCCCTCCAGACCAAAAGCCAAAAGCAACAGCACGGACAAACAATTCGCGCCGGTGGCCAAACGCGCGTCCAGCCATTGTCCAGCCAGCGCCGCCAAACCGATCACGACAGCGGATTCAAAAACCCAGTTCAGGAATTGCCTCTCCGAGCGGCGCATCGGGAATGATACTAACTCCGAAAGGGGAAAAATGCAAAAGCTACCCGGGAAATTTTGCACGAAAATACATTTAGAAAATAACTTACCTGACGGCGCATCTCTTACTCCCACCGATCACAACAGTGCTGAAATTCTTTTGCGTGAATAAACAAGCGCAAAAGCGCATTTATTCCCTAGCAGACAATCCTGCCAGAGGCTTATACCAATTAACAGACCTTCCGCTTAACGATACCACCGCAATGCGTCATAAAGAAAAATATCCATAGACACCGCCTTGCGTCTTGCCAAATATTTTGGCAACAGCGTAGATTTTTGGGTCGGCATTCAGGACAAATATGACATACGCCGCAATCAAAAAAATCCAGGAAAACAGTTGGGAACAATTCCTGCCTTAAAAATTGCCGC
>JAITIE010000023.1 GCA_031279615.1 Candidatus Margulisiibacteriota bacterium
GCGCGCGGATTTTGAACGGACGCGGTTAAAAGAAAACGACGCGGTGGATTTTCTTTATTTCATGGGCGGCGGGACAGGCGATGAGCGGATTTGCCACTAAAAGCATTCATGCCAAATTCTTGAAAAAAGACGCGCACAACGCGCTGCACATGCCGGTCTATGACAGCGTGGCTTTTGCGGCGGACACAGCCGAGGAACTGGAAGCGTCTTTCCGCGGCCACAAACTGGCGCACACTTACTCGCGTATTTCCAATCCAACCGTCGAGCATTTTGAGCAAAAGATCAAAAATTTTTCCGGCGCGCGGGGCGTGACTGCCGTGAGTTCCGGCATGGCGGCGCTGACCGCTTTGTTCCTGGCCATAGCCGGACAGGGCGACAATATCGTTACGACACGGCATATTTTCGGCAACACCTATTCTTTGTTTTCCGCCACCTTGAAACAATGGGGATTGGAAACCGTCTATACGGATTTGACCGATTTGCGGCAAACTGAAAATGCCGTCAATGAAAAAACGCGCGCCATATTTTTAGAAACGATCACCAATCCGCAGCTGGAAGTGGCGGATGTTGCCGGTCTGGCGAAAATTGCCCAAAAGAAAAAAATTCTGCTGATTGCGGACACGACGCTTACTCCACCGTATCTTTTTGACGCCAAGAAATTTGGCGTGCATCTGGAAATTTTGTCCAGCACCAAATATATTTCCGGCGGCGCGACTTCACTGGGCGGGTTGATTTTGGATTATGGCGCTTACGATTACCGTAATAATCCGCATCTGGCGAAGCAGGCCGCAAAATTTGGTCCTTACGCGTTGCTGCAAGTTCTGAAAACGCGCGTCTGCCGCGACCTTGGCAATATTCTCTCGCCGCACAACGCCTATTTGCAAAGTCTGGGTTTGGAAACTTTGGTTTTGCGCGCCCAGCTTTCCTGCGCGAATACATTGAAGCTGGCTGAATTTCTGCGAACGCGGCCGCAGGCGCGCCAGGTTAATTACCCCGGACTGCCGGACGCGCCGTCTTTTGCGCTGGCGCAAAAACAATTTCCCCACGGCGCGGGCGCGCTCTTAACTTTTGAATTGAGCAGCCGCGAGAAATGTTTTCAATTCCTGAACCGCCTGCGCTTAATCCGCCGCGCCACTAACCTTAATGACAATAAGACTTTGATTATTCATCCGGCTTCGACGATTTTTAGCGAATACAGCGCGGAGCAGAAAGCCGCGATGGGCGTGCCGGAAACCCTGATCCGGCTGGCGGCCGGTATTGAAGATTTGGCGGATTTGCAGGAAGATTTACAGCAGGCTTTGGAGGCGGCATGAATTTTACGGATGAGCAGCTCGAGCGTTACAGCCGGCATATTATTTTGAAAAATGTCGGTATTGAAGGTCAGGAAAAAATTTGCGCTGGCAAAGTCTTGATTATCGGCACGGGCGGCCTGGGCGCGCCGGCGGCTCTCTATCTAGCGGCGGCGGGCGTGGGTGTCCTCGGTCTGGTCGACGGCGATGTGGTCGACCGCACCAATTTACAGAGGCAAGTCATTCATTTCACACCGGACATCGGCAAGCCCAAAGTTATTTCCGCCCAAGAAAAAATCGCGCGAATCAATCCGGAAGTAAAAGTAAAGACGTATCATACTCTGGCGCTGGCGCATAATATAAATGAGTTGATTAAGGATTATGATTTTATTATTGACGCCACGGATAATTTTCCGGCCAAATTTCTGATCAACGACGCTTGCGTGCTGGCCGGCAAGCCTTTTTCGCACGGCGGCATATTGCGTTTTGACGGTCAGACCCTGACGCATTTGCCGGGCACGGCCTGCTACCGCTGTGTTTTTAGCGCGCCGCCGCCCAAAGATTTGGCGCCGACCTGCGCGCAGGCCGGTGTGCTGGGCGCGGTGGCCGGCATGCTGGGCACGATACAGGCGGCGGAAGCCTTGAAATACTTGACCGGCGCCGGAGAATTATTAACGGACAGACTTTTAATTTTTGACGCGCTGACGATGAATTACCGCACGGTGAAAATCAAGCGCAATGAAAATTGTCCGCTTTGCGGCAAACAGCCAGCGATTACCCAGCTCCGAGACGAAGAACAGCCGGTCTGCGAGCTGAAACTTAAAAAAGGTTGACCTGATGTTGACTATTGGCCGGAAACTAATCGAGGAAATTTACGCGCACGGTTTTGCCGAAGCGCCGCTGGAAGCCTGCGGTTATCTGGCCGGACGGGACGGCGTGGCGGCCAGGTACTATCCGATGACCAACGCCGAGCAGAGCGCGGAGCATTTTGCGCTCGACCCTCAGGAGCAATTCGCGGTAGTCAAGGACGCGCGGCAGAGGGGACTGCAGATTCTCGCGGTGGCGCACACCCATCCGGCCAGTCCGGCGCGTCCTTCGCCGGAAGATATTCGTCTAGCCTATGATCCCAATATTTTGTACGTGATTTATTCGCTGCTGGAGCCGCCAACACTCAAGGCTTTTCGTATTCGGCAGGGCGTGGTGACTGAGGAGGAAATCAATGCCGGAGCTTGATGTTGCGGAATTAAAAAAGGTCGGCACGATACAACAGCGCGATAAAGAATATTTCGTGTTGCGTTTGCGGCTGGCCGGCGGCAACACCAATTCCGCGGATTTGCGGACAGTGGCGGAGATTGCCCGCAAGTACGGCCGCGGCGACATTCATCTTTCCACGCGGCAGGGCATAGAGATACCGTACGTGCCGGCGGACAAAGCGCTGGAAGCGCGGCAGGCGTTGGAAGACGCCGGACTCCAAATGGGCGCCTGCGGTCCGCGTATTCGCGTGGTCGTGGCCTGTCAAGGGCGCGAGATTTGCAAATGGGGCATTATTGACACCAAGTCCATTGCCCGCCGGCTCGACGCGGAATATTTCGGGCAGGACACGCCGCATAAATTTAAATTTGGCGTGACGGGCTGTCCGCACAACTGCGCCAAGGCTTCGGAGAATGATGTCGGCATTATGGGCGGCCTTTATCCGGAATGGCAGCCGGACAATTGCACGCGCTGCGGTCTGTGCGTGAGCGTTTGTCCAGCGCAGGCCATTATTCAGGACGGCGCGCGGTTTACGCTGAATGAGGAAAAATGCCTTTACTGTTCTATCTGTACTGCGTTATGTCCGCAAAATAGCTGGCGGCGCAAAGCCGAGGGGTATCTGCTGACTATCGGCGGCACGATGGGCAAACAACAGCGTTTGGGCGATAAATTGACCGGCTTGTTGACCGATCTGGAAACGGTTTATAAATTAGTCCAAAAAATAGTGGAATACTACCGGCAAAACGGCCGCAAGCGCGAGCGTTTTGGCCAGACTATTGACCGTCTCGGTTTGGCGCGGGTGCGCGGGGAGCTATTAGATGGATTTTCCGATTAGCAAAAGTTTGGATTTAAGCGGCGTCACCTGCCCTTTAAATTTTGTCAAAACCAAAGCCGCCCTGGCACAGATCCAGTCCGGCGAATATTTAGAAGTGCTGCTGGATGAAGGCGAGCCGCTGTTGAATGTGCCGCGCAGTCTCAAGGACGAGGGGCATACTGTGATGCGGGTCACGCCGCAGGACACGCGGTTTAAACTGATCGTGCGCAAGGCTTGAGATTATGTTCCTGCCCATCGGCCTAAATCTCAAAAACAAAAAAGTTCTGATCGTGGGCGCGGGCGCGGCGGCGGCGCAAAAGCTCCGCGCTCTGAAAAAATATCAGGCGCGGGTTACACTGCTGGCTCCGGAAATAAAATTTCAGACGCGCTATAAAAAACTAAAAAAAACTTACACGGCGGCGGACTTGGCCGGTTATGCTTTGGTGTATGCCTGCGCCGACGACCGCAAACTTAACCGGCGAATCGCCGCGGACGCGCGGCGCCGGAATATTTTGGTCAATGTCTGCGACGCTCCCCAATATTCGGATTTTATTTCTCCGGCGATTTATAAACGGGGCATCATGAGCGCGGCGGTGTTTTCCGACGGGCGGAATGTGCGCCGCAGTCTGGCCTGGCGGGAGAAAATCAGCAGGATTTTATGATTACCTGCCAGGGACGCGATCTGAAGTTCAGTTTGTCTGAACGCGAAGCTTATCTGCGGATTTTGCGGCCTAGTTCGGAGCATTATGTCGCGCTGTTGACCTGTGACCGCGTGGAGTTGTACGAAGGCTCCGGCGCGGCTGCTCCGGA
>JAITIE010000151.1 GCA_031279615.1 Candidatus Margulisiibacteriota bacterium
GGTTTTATCGCGGACCGCAAACCGGAACAAATTATTTATCCGCTGAAAAAAAAGTTTATCAAGCTTGGCCGGTTGAAAGATTATGCCCGGGTTTGCCAAAAACATAAAATTGCCGCCATTTTTGCCGACTCAGATATTTTGAGCGCCGAAGAAATTTATAATATCGTGGAGTTTTGCCGGCAGCGGGGAATTTATTTCCGCTACCATTCCGAAGCTTTTTCCAAAAATATTTTCTGGGAGGATCTGGATGCTTTAAATCTGATCGGTCTGAAAGAACAAAAATTTTCGGAGATTAACCAGCTCATTAAAAGAACGGCGGATCTAGCTTTGGTCATTCCGGCCTTGATCATTTTTTCACCGCTGATGCTGTTGATCTATCTCGGCATTAAAATCACCTCGCCCGGACCGGCGATTTACCGCCAGACCCGGATTACACACGACGGACAGGAATTTCAATTTTTAAAATTCCGGTCAATGCCGGTGGATTCCGAAAAAGACGGCGCGGTGCTGGCCGTGCGGGACCAAAAACACCGCACGACGCGTTTCGGTTATTTTATCCGCAAAACGTCGTTGGATGAACTGCCGCAATTATTCAATGTGCTGAGGGGCGAGATGTCTCTGGTCGGGCCGCGTCCTGAGCGTCCGGTTTTTCACGAAAAATATTTGCAAGCTGTGCCGCGCTGGAGTGAGCGGCTGGCGGTCAAAGGCGGCATTACCGGCTGGGCGCAGCTCAATGGCCGCGCGGAGCTGACCGCTTCGCCGCAGGAAAAACTGGAATATGATATTTATTATATTGAAAATTGGTCTTTGCTTTTTGATATTCTGATTTTGTGGCGCACTTTTTGGCATGTCTTGAAGCAAAAAGATGTATACTGATACTTATTTAGGCGGCAAATAAATCAGGGGGTTTTATGATCAGAGTTCGTTTTGCGCCGTCGCCCACCGGCAATCTGCATATCGGCTCGGTGCGCACGGCGTTATTTAATTATCTTTTCGCGCGGCATCACGGCGGCCAGTTTGTCCTGCGCATCGAGGACACCGACCTGGAACGCTCGCGCCCGGAATACACCGCCGACATTTTGTCCGGTCTGGACTGGCTGGGTTTGGCCAGCGACGAGCCGCCGGTTTACCAAAGTTCCCGCCGCGAACTGCATTTGGAATATGTCGAAAAATTATTAAAAGAGGGCCGGGCTTATCCTGATCCGGAAGGCTCACCAGCCGTGTTTTTTCGCGTGCCGGCGGACGGAGCGACGGTGATACCGGACCTGGTCAAAGGCGGCATCGTTTTTCAGAACAAGGATTTCAAGGATCAGGTCATTCGCAAATCCGACGGCTCCGTCACGTATAATTTCGCGGTCGTGCTGGACGACGCGCTGATGGGCATCACGCATATTATCCGCGGGGAGGACCATATTTCCAACACGCCCAAACAGATTTTTTTATATAATGCCCTGGGTTTTGCTCTGCCGCAATTCGCGCATATACCCATGATTTTGGGCACAGACCGCTCCAAATTGAGCAAAAGGCACGGCGCAACATCGATAAATGAGTATAAAAAAGACGGTTTTTTACCTGAAGCTATCGTAAATTATCTGGCTTTGCTCGGCTGGACACCGCCTGACGGCTCAGAATTAATGAATTTAACTGAATTATGCCAGAAATTTGACCTGGATAGAGTGTCCAAATCTAACTCTATATTTGACTTAGAAAAATTACGCTGGCTGAACGCTCAAAAACTAAAGAATTTAAGCCTTGAGGCTCTGCAAAGCCTTTGCCCCGAGTTGAATACGGAGATTTTAAAGGTTATTAAAGATGATCTGGTCTTATTAACCGACGCGCCGGAGAAGGCAAAAATATTCACTTTGCATAAAATTGAATACACGGACGAGCAGAAAGCGGAATTAAAAACCGCTTCAGCGCGCCAAGTTTTTCGTGAATTGCAAGAAAAAATTGATAGCATTTATAATGGCAGTATTGAGGAACAATACAATAAAGCGCAGGAGCTTATCGACAGCATTGTTAAAAACACTGGTTTTAAAAAAGGGCAGGTTTTTCACCCCCTGCGCGTGGCTCTGACCGCACAAAAATCCGGTCCAGGCTTAAAATTTTTACTGGTCCTGCTCGGCAAGGAAAAGGTAAAGGAGCGGCTGCAGAATGCGCTTGGGTGTTAATATTGACCATATTGCCACTTTGCGGCAGGCCAGAAAAGACGTGTATCCCGGCCTATTGGCCGCGGCGCGGGAATGTCTCAAAGGCGGCGCGGACGGTATCACGATCCATTTGCGTGAAGACCGGCGGCATATTCAGGACAAGGATGTGTTTTTGCTGCGCCAAACTTTCCCCGAGACGCATCTCAATCTGGAAATGGCCGCGGTGGACAGCATCGCCAAAATAGCCTGTCAGGTAAAGCCGGACTCGGTCTGTCTGGTACCGGAGAAAAGGCAGGAATTGACCACCGAAGGCGGTCTTGACGCAAAAAGCGGCATAAAAAAAATAAAGTCTATTTCACAAAAAATGCGGCATTCCGGTATTCGGGTTTCGCTGTTTATTGATCCGGATGCAGGGCAGGTCAGAGCCGCGCAAGAGGCCGGCGCGGATATGGTGGAACTGCACACCGGAGCTTTCGCGGAGTATTCCGATCCGCAAAGGCCGAATTTTGACCGGAAACGGGCGCGAGAAGAGCTGCAAAAATTATTATCCGCGGCTAAGCTGGCCAAAAGTTTAGGACTGCAGGTCAACGCCGGTCATGGCTTGACCTACAAAAATGTCCGCGCGCTGTCCGGACAAAAAAAGCTATTTACGGAATTTAATATCGGGCACAACATTATCGCGCGCGCGGTTTTGGTCGGCTTGAAACAAGCGGTGAGCGAAATGAAAGAAATTATTGAATAAATATCTTTGCCTATGCGCGCGGCGGCTTCTCAAACCAAGATAGCGGTCATCTATATCTTATTTTCTCGGGCGGTTTATTCAAAATGAACAAAGTGTAGTTGGCATCGCTGTACAACTGCGCGCTGTTTTGCAAATAAGCATGCGTTCTGTGCCGGTCCAAGCCAGCATTGCAGAGCAAAACAAAAGTTCCCCATTGCGGCTCCCAATTAGTGTCGGAGCGAGAGGATAGATTTAACGGCGCCAAATGTATTTTTCCGTTGGTCAATTCCTCCAGCACTTTGCCCCTGTGGCAATAAGAGGCGTAATAACCAAACCGGTATTCGCCGCCGGACAAAAAGGCGGCCAGCGGCGCGTGGATTTTAGTGTTTTCTTTGGCAAATTTATAGTAGGAGCCAAAAGCGTAAAGCCCGCCGGCCAGCAGATAAATCAGCAAAAAAATACCGAGCGGTTTTTGAAAGCCATGTTTATTAAAATGCAAGGCGATAAATGGCGCTAAGAAAATGAACAATACAAAGTAAGGATATTGATTATCACCGCAGGGCAGGCGGGTCAACACAGAAACCGCCAGCGTAAAAAGAAAAGCTTTGGCCAGGAAATCGCGCAGAACAGCGGACCGTTCATCAGCCGGTTTGTCTTCGCGCCACAGTTTAAATAGAAGCAAACCAAAAATTATAGACGCCAGACTGAAAATACCGCGCAGACTGAAAACTTGGACGCCCGGGTAAAAACCTAAAAATTGCCAAAACTTCACCAGAAAACCGCTGACGCGGGGCAGTAATTCCTGCGGGGCGCAGAAAAAATAAAGCTGGAAAGAACACACGCCGCTTAAAAAAGCCAGCGCTATAAAAAAAATATTTTGCGCCGCGCGGTTCTTAGCCAGCGGCAAACCTAAAAAAAAGCCAAAGAGCGTCAGAATTAAAGCGTAAGTTAAGCCATTGTTCATTAAGAAAATATAATTATCCGCGCCTACCGGCAGTAAAAACAAAATGCCAGCGGTCAACAGCCGCCAGGGTTTTTTCACGCCGAGCTGCTTGGTGAAAAAAACGCAGGACAGCAGTAATAAGATTTGGGTAAGCAGGCGGCCAACCGCGCGCACCAGAGCAAAATTGCCGGACAATTTAAACAACGGCGTGTAAATTAACAGATTGGTTAAATTGATCCCGGCACGGAAATTTTGAAACAGTCTGCCGCTCTCCGCCAGGCTTTTGGCCTGCATTAAACTGGTGGTGAAATCCAGGCCGCAAATTGTGGAATAATTAATGAAAAACCAGAAAACTAAAAATACGCCAATAAAAATCCACGCGGCTGTTTCGCTAATTTTAGCCCAGTCAACGTTAATTTTGGCGGATGTTTTTACGCGCATGCTGCTCCCCCTCCAACTTTATTTAAGCACCTCAACATTATAACATATTGGCCTGCGCTGCTGGCCGAAAAACACCGAGAATTTCAACGCTGGCCGGAGCGCATTGCGCGACAACTTCCATCAGTTTTTTCAGCGTAACGCCGGTCGTGATAATGTCATCGGCAAGCAGAACTTTTTTATTTTTTAATTCAGCGCGTTTGTTTTCCCAAATCTGAAAGACATCCGTGGTTTCTTTCTT
>JAITIE010000030.1 GCA_031279615.1 Candidatus Margulisiibacteriota bacterium
ACGCCCCAGCCGCGCGGTAATTTTTGGATCTGTCGAATGCCCAGCGGCTTCACTATGTCAAAAAAACGGAACAAAGCAAAACCCAGCGCTGTGACACCGCAGTGCATTATCAGCAGCGCTGTTTTGGCTGGTGAAGCTGGCAGGCCTAGAAACAAAGCGACCTGCGGAATGAACAACAAAAAATTAGCCAGCCAGCCGACAAAAAAAGAGGACAGCCAGAGCGCCAGCAAATAAGTCAAAGACTGACCGACTACCTCGTCAATAATTATTTCAGGAGCATCCTGTTTTTGGTACAGGCGATCGTACTCGCCGGAAACAAAAATACTAACCGGAAAAAGCGCGGCTAAAAACCAATGGTAAAAATCAAACCAAAAAAAATCTTTAAATGCCGGCAGATTCATCACGCTGACATAAATCAAGACGGCCAGCAGACTGCCCCAGGTGCCGGGGGCTTTGGGCAAATAACCCACGTAACCCGCCGTGGCCAAAAAATCGATTATTCTTCTATAGATTTTGCTGCGCTTGTTTTCAAGAAATGGCGCCTGGCCTGCCGGCCGCGGCTGCCGGCCAATCAAAGCCAGAAAATTTTTCACGCTGTCAGCGGTTTTATGTTTCGTCCTATAGCCCGGATACCGCTTGGCCAGCTCCAGGTCGCGGCGCAGATCAAGCTTTTTCAGACGCGCCACATGATTGTGGCCGAGCAGTCTGTGATAACGCGCCAAATATTCCTGCTCGGGCTGGCCGTCTGTTGGAATAAAAAGCGCCGGTTTTTCCAGCTCCGCCAGGTCCATGACCGTAGAGTAACCGGAACGCGTCACCACCAGCGCGGCGGCGTTCATCATTTCTTCCTGCTGTTTCCGGTTTAAGCTGCCAAAAATCTCGACCGTGCCGATCTTTTTATGATAATCCGCTTTCTCCGGCGCGCCCAGCGTGATGACAGTCTTTTGCCCCTGCAGCGCGTCCAGCGCGGCTAGTATTTTTTCCTCAAACACCGTGCGCTGTGGCTCCGGTCCGGAAATTGAAATAAAATAATCCAGCTTCCTTTTGGTCCGGCGTTTTTTAAGCATCGACAAAATGCCGATATATTCCACATCTTTTTTCTTTAAAAACCAAAAATTGTGCGTCAGCAAACCGGAGATCGAGTTTTTCTCCGTGTCCGGCACGACAAATTTCGTAAAATGCTTTTTGACGTGGCGCATGTAATTTTCCGTAAAAATCTCACCGAACCAGGTCGCCCGCGCGGTGGACTGCTTGAGCTGATTGGACAAAAGATAACTGGGCTTATCCGGCAAATAAATGCCCATGCGCGAATCCGAAAACACCAGGTCAAATTTATATTTGGCGTGCAGCCGCAAAAAGGCTTTGTGTTCGTCCAAAACTTCTTTGACAAAAAGCGGGGAATTCAGCAAAAAGCGGCGCGCGGAAAAACCTTTTTTGCGGAAAACCCGATTAAAAGAATAATCCGAAAGCTTAAAATATTTAGCGACGGTCTGGCCTAATTCTCGCCGCAAGAAAGCCAGCGAGCGGCCGTAAGCAATGACATAGGCTTTATAGCCGTGGGCAATTGCCGCCTGCACCAGCGGCAGAGTGCGCGTCGCGTGTCCCAGGCCGTAAGAATTGAAAGCGAAAACTATTTTTTGGGCCGGAGGCAAATTTTTAGGCATAATAGACCGCATTATAACTAATTTCTCATTTATTGTGCAGTGAGTTACCGCCTGTCCAGGCCGGCGGCGGCAACCAGGGCGTGATCGGCTTCGACCGAATTTCCGGCGGTGGTGAGATAATCGCCGAGCATGAAACCGTTGGCGCCAGCGGCGAAAACCAAATCCTGACGGTCTTTCAATAATTGCTCGCGGCCGCCCATCACACCGATATTTTTGTCCGGCAGGAAAAACCGGAACAAAGCAATCGTTCGGCAAATATCGTTAATGCTCAGCGGCGGCAGATTTTCCAAACGCGTGCCGGTGACCGGATTGAGAAAATTTAGCGGCACGGATTCCGGCGACAGATCCGCAATAGCCATGACTAATTCCACGCGCTGTGCTTTGGTCTCGCCCAAGCCGACTATGCCGCCACAACACAATTCCAAACCAACCTTTTTGGCCGCGCGCGCCGTGCGCACCCTGTCCGCGTAAGTGTGCGTCGTGCAGATCCGCGGGAAATAAGACTCCGCTGTTTCCAGATTATGATGGTAGCGGCGCAAACCGGCGGTTTTTAATTTTTGCAAGGCCGTCTCATCCAGTATGCCCAGCGAGGCGGCAGCATGAATGCCCTCTGCGGCAATTAAGCGCACCGCTTCAAGCGCCTGCTCCAAATCCCGCGGCGCCAATCCTCGGCCGGAAGTCACGATGCCGAAACAATGCGCGCCGTTTTTTTTAGCGAGCAAAGCTTTCGCTAAAATTTTTTCCGGCGGCAGTAGCGCGTAAGTCTCCACGCCGGTCTGATGCCGCGCGGACTGGGCACAGTAGGCGCAGTCTTCCGGACAAGAGCCGGATTTAGCGTTGACGATACTGCAGAGCTGCGCGTGCTGGCCGGTATGCCTGTCGCGGATCTCCCGCGCCTGTCGCATTAATTCCGGCAGTTCGGCGTCAGGAGTGTTGAGAATAGCGAGGCCGTGAGATTTAGTGGGCATATAGAGTTTTATACAATATTTCTTTCAACCCGTCCAGATTTTGCGCCGTGGCGGCGGAGATGCTCAAAGTTTCCAATTTTGGAAATTTGGTTTTAAATTTCTGGATGTTTTCCGCGCTCTCCGGAATATCAATTTTATTAAAAACCACAATTTGTTTTTTCTTAGCCAAACGCGCGCTATAGGTTTTTAACTCCTGATTGATGGTCTGATAATTTTGCGCCGGGTCGCCAGACCAGCCGCTGGCGTCAAGCAGATGCACAATTATTTTGGTGCGCTCAATGTGGCGCAAAAACTCATCGCCTAAGCCCGCGCCGGATGACGCGCCCTCGATCAGGCCGGGAATATCCGCCAGCACGATATTTTTTTTGTGCACCGGCAAAATGCCGAGATTGGGCGACAGCGTGGTAAAAGGATAAGCGCCGATTTTCGGTTTGGCGTTGGTCAGCATTTTGAGCAGTGTGGACTTGCCAGCGTTGGGCAGGCCAACCAGACCGGCGTCAGCGATCAGTTTTAATTCCAGCTCGACGCGCAATTCCTCGCCGGGCAGACCGGGCTGAGCATAAGCCGGAGCTTGATTGCGCGAAGTGGCAAAATGATAATTGCCCTGCCCGCCTTTGCCGCCTCTGGCCAGCAGGAATTTCTCGCCGGATTTGGTCAGATCGGCAAGCCGTTTTTTAGTTGCGGCATGACGCGCGATAGTTCCGCAGGGCACTAATATTACCAGGTCGTCCGCATCGCGCCCGGCCATTTTGTTGCGCAGGCCGTTTTGCCCGTCCGGCGCAATGAATTCTTTTTTGTAACGAAAATCGTTCAGGGAATTTAAGCCGGTGTCCGCCTGCAGGTAAATCGACCCGCCCGCGCCGCCGTCACCGCCCGCCGGTCCGCCAAAAGGTTTGTATTTTTCGCGCAAGAAATGCCTGCCGCCCGCGCCGCCATGGCCGGCTTTGACATAGACAGCTACTTCGTCGAGGAACATGTTATCCCGCTTCCCTACTTCTGAACCATAGTTTTTACAACAGAATGTAAAAACTATATCATTTTAGGGATTTTTTACAAGGTAATGTTCTGTACAATAACGTCGACAGGAGTTTACACTTTCGATTTACTCGACAAACTATAAATTACGTGTGTGTTTACCACATTTTATCGTTGACTTATGTGTAAAAATACACTATAATTTATCAAAAATAACTAAAACGGAGTAAAACATGCAAAGGCAGACTATGAAACAGCTTAAAAATTGGGCCAAACAGCCAAACCGCCGTCCGCTGATTCTGCATGGCGTGCGGCAAGTGGGCAAAACCTGGCTCATGCAGACTTTTGGCCGTGAAAATTTTAAAAAGACCGCCTATATCAATTTTGACCACAACCCCGTGGCACAAAACATATTTGCCAAAGACCTGAACATAAAGCGCATAGTGAGCGAACTGTCCATAGAAGCGAATACAGCGATCACGCCAAATGACACGCTTATAGTTTTCGACGAAGTGCAGGAATGTCAGGCAGCCAAAAATTCTCTTAAATATTTCTATGAGAATGCGCCGGAATATCCGGTCATTGCCGCCGGCAGTCTGCTGGGCGTGGCTCAAGGCGGGATGCCTGTCGGCAAAGTAGACCTGCTGACCCTGCGTCCCATGACTTTTTTGGAATTTTTGCTGGCTGTCGGCGAGGACAGGTTTGCGCGGCTTATTCGGAACAGGGATTTTGCCAGTCTCTCTACATTTCAGGACAAAATCAGCGACAATCTAAAACAATATTTTTATGTGGGTGGTATGCCGGAGGCAGTCAAAACTTACGCCGCCACACGCAATTTAAATGAGACGCGCCAGGTGCAGCACAGGCTTTTGGACGCTTATTATGCGGACTTCACCCGGCACATACCCGCCGGTGAAATTGCCCGGGTCAAACTTATCTGGGACTCTTTGCCGGAACAGCTTGCCAAAGAGAACAAGCGTTTTACTTATTCGGAAATGAAGCCCGGCTCGCGCGGACGGGAATATGAAACCGCTCTGCAATGGCTGAAAGACGCCGGTATGGCGCTCAAGCTAAACAGGGTCAAACTGCCGCAGCTGCCGCTGGCTGCTTACGCCGACGCCAAACTTTTCAAACTCTATATGCCGGACATAGGCCTGCTGGCCGCCCGCTCCGCGCTGGCTCCCCGGGCTTATTTAGAAAGCAACAATCAAGTTTTCACGCATTTCAAAGGCGCGCTGGCCGAGCAATTTGTCGCGCAGGAATTCGCCGCCAATTACACACATTTGCCGCTGTACTACTGGTCAAACGAAACAAACACAGCGGAAATAGAATTCATCATTCAGCTCAATGATTTGATCATTCCTCTGGAAGTCAAGTCCGGCAAGAACGTCAAATCCCGAAGCCTTAAAACTTACCGGGAAAAATTCAATCCGCCAATTTCACTCCGCGCGGCGCTGGTAAATTATAGCCGGAATAAAGGGCTGCGCGACATACCACTTTACGCCATCAGCGAAATTGGTGCTTTGCTGGAAGCAGAAAATTAGAGAGTGTAAATTACGCCGGATACACCGAAATTTTTTGTTTTTCGCGATTGTAACGCTCAAACTTGACCACGCCGTCGATCGTGGCAAAAATCGTGAAATTGCTGCCTAAACCCACATTATTGCCCGGCAGGAATTTGGTGCCTTTTTGGCGCACAATGATATTGCCGGAGCGCACTTTTTGCCCGCCATAAACCTTGACGCCCAGATACTGCGCGTTACTGTCGCGTCCGTTACGTGAACTGCCTTTGCCTGTTTTATGCGCCATATTCTACGGTCTCCTTAAAAAAATCTGGTGTAAAAATTTTACGCCGCTACTTGTTAATTTTTTCGATCTTGACAATTGTATAATTTTGCCTGTGGCCGTTCTTACGGCTGTAGCCGGTTTTAGGGCGGAATTTCTGCACGATGACTTTTGCAGCTTTGGTTTGCTCGACCACCACGGCCTGCACCGATGCTCCGCCGACATACGGCTGGCCGATTTGCGCCGCGCCGCCGTCCGCCACGAGCAAAACTTTGTCAAAAACCACAGCCGCAGACTTTTCGCCAGGCAATTTCTCCACCGGAAAAATATCGCCCTCCGCCACTTTATATTGCTTGCCGCCTGTTTCGATAACTGCGTACATGTTACCTCTATACCTCGCTTAAATAGGCGGTAATTCTACTTTAAGCAACGGCAAAAATCAATACATGGGCTGGCTGGAAATTTTCGATACATTAAGTAAACCCATTTATTTTTACTGGTATAAAAAAGTTATAAATGGGTATATATCTACTGACATGCCTATGTTAAAGAAAATATTATTCAGTCTCCTGCTGGGAACCTGGGCTTTCAGCTCCACGGCCGGCAGTTTTTTGGACAACCCGATCTCAGCGCGCGCGCTGGGACTGGGCGG
>JAITIE010000003.1 GCA_031279615.1 Candidatus Margulisiibacteriota bacterium
TGGTCGGAATTAGTTTTCTGCATTTCCGCAACGATAGCGCGGGTAACCACGTCGCGCGGCGCCAGCTCGGCGCGGGGGTGATAATCCGGCATGAAACGGCGGCGCAGAACATTGCGCAGCACGGCTCCCTCGCCGCGCGCCGCTTCGGAAATCAAAAACTGGCTTTCGTGCGGCCGCGGGTCGTAAAGCGAGGTCGGGTGAAACTGCACGAATTCCATATCGCGGATTTTTGCTCCGGCGCGATAAGCCAGCGCGATGCCGTCGCCGCTCAGACCGGAAAGATTGGTGTTGTATTTAAAAATCTGCACATAGCCGCCAGTCGCCAAAATCGTCTGACGCGCCAGCACGGCAAATTGTTTTCCGTCCTGCCAAAAAATCCCGCCAATACAGCGGCCGCGCTCCAGTAGTAATTTTAGGCATTGCGCCGAGGCGTGTATCGTCAAATTGCCGCGGTCATTTTCCTGCAGATATTGCCGCAGGCCGCGCTCCACTTCCGCGCCCGTGGAGTCTCCGGCGTGCAAAATGCGCCGCTGCGAATGCGCGGCTTCCTGACCGAGGATCAGGCCGTCGTCGTCGCGGTCAAAAAACACGCCCATTGCCAGCATTTCCTTGACACGCGGGATGCCCTCATTAACCAAAATCCGCACGGCTTTTTTGCGGCAAAGACCGGCTCCGGCATACAGCGTGTCACGGTAATGAAAAGCCGGCCGGTCGGTTTTGTCCATGACCACGGCGATGCCGCCCTGCGCCAGCTGTGTGCTGCTGATATTCGGCGAGCCTTTGTGCGCCAGCACAACGCGCCCGCCTTTGACCGCTTCCAGCGCGGCCGAAAGCCCGGCGATGCCAGCGCCGATGATTAAAACATCGGTTTGCCGCGTGTCTTTTATCCCGCTCATGGTTGTTGTATCATACTCTCCTATGAAACTTTGCGTAATAGGCACCGGCTATGTCGGGCTGGTGGATGGGACTTGTTTTGCCGAAACGGGCAATGACGTGGTCTGCGTGGACACCAATCAAACCAAAATCGACGCGCTGCTGGCCGGCCAAATCCCGATTTACGAACCCGGGCTGGAGACGCTGGTCAAGAAAAATGTCGAGAAAAAAAGACTGTCTTTTTCCACAGATGTTCAGGCCGCCGTGCGGAACGCGGATATTTGTTTTATCTCGGTGGGCACACCGTCCGGCGAGGATGGTTCGGCCGATCTGCAATACGTGCTGGCCGCGGCCAAAACTATCGGCGAAAATCTCAACGGCTACAAAGTGATTGTGGATAAATCCACCGTGCCGGTCGGCACTGCGGACAAAGTAAAAAAGGTAATTGCCGCGGAAACCCAACAAGAGTTTGACGTGGTGTCCAATCCAGAGTTTCTCAAAGAAGGCGCGGCGATCGAGGATTTTCTGAAACCCGACCGGATCATTATCGGCGCGGACAGCGACAGGGCGTTCAGGATAATGGAAATGTTGTATGCGCCGTTCGTGCGCACCGGCGCGCCGATTATCCGCATGTCCACGCGCTCCGCCGAGATGACCAAATACGCCGCTAACGCCATGCTGGCCACGCGTATTTCTTTTATGAATGACCTGGCCAATCTTTGCGAGCTGGTCAGCGCCGATATCGATATGGTGCGGCAGGGGCTGGGCTCCGATCCGCGCGTGGGCAAAAGATTTTTGTTTCCGGGCATCGGCTACGGCGGCTCCTGTTTTCCGAAAGATGTGAAAGCGATAATCCGCACGGCGCAGGAAAATGGCTACACGCTAGAGCTTTTGCAGGCGGTGGAGAACGTCAACGCAAAGCAAAAAAAAGCGCTGGCCGCAAAAATAAAGAAACATTTTGGCAGTTTGTCCGGCCGGAAATTTGCGGTGTGGGGATTGTCTTTCAAGCCGCAGACGGACGACATGCGAGAAGCGCCGGCGATTGCCGTCATTAATGAGCTGTTGAAAGACGGCGCGAGAGTCAGCGCGCATGACCCTGAGGCGCTCAAGGAAGCCAAGAAAATTTTCGGCGCGCGGATAGACTATCAATCCGACAATTATGCCGCGCTGGACAAAGCCGACGCCCTGCTGATTTTGACCGAGTGGAGTGAGTACCGAGAGCCAGATTTTGCCAGAATAAAAAGTTTGTTAAAAACTCCGGTGATCTTTGACGGGCGGAATATTTTTAATCTAGCTCTAATGAAAGAACATGGCTTCAAATATTATTCTATCGGCAGAAAAGAAGCGGAATAGCCAATTTCTCCAAAATCTTTTAAAATGAGCACGTATTTTGGCCTCATCGTCTAATGGTCAGGACACGAGATTCTCAATCTCGCAATAGGGGTTCGATTCCCCTTGAGGCTGCCATAAGCGCATGTTTTCCTAAAATATTTGCAACGCTTTTGCTCGGCTGACGATAAAGAAATAAATTTCGATAAAGGAGATTTTTATGTTCATTACCAGAAAAAATATTGCCGCCAGACTGTTAGGTATTCCTGGAAAAATTATTAGCAGTCTGCGCAGTATTATTTGCGAGGAAAAAATAAAATATTGTGAATGTGTCCTAAAACCACAAATCGAGAAGGCTGAACTAATCCGAAGAAGCATAGATTCGATTCAGTTTGACAATCCGTTTGATTTTGGAAGAGTTGTGGCCGCCCTGGAATGGATTATCTATAAAAACACTGCAGATGCGCCGTTGGCTACTGAGCTTTTGCAGGACATTGCCGAACAAGAAAGGCAATTTAGAACAAAATACAGCGGCCTGGCTGATTTTATGCAAAGTGATTATCAAGAAAAAATAATAAAAAAGATACTTGCTGACGGCGAACATGCGAAAGAGAGAGAAGAAAAAATAAAACAATCAATAAGGCAAATGACAAAACAGCCGCTGTCGTAGTCAATCATTTATGCTCTGCGTGGCGTGGCGGAGAGGGCGGCCGTTCTCTCGTTTTGCAGAGCAAAACTTCGCTCCGGCACTACTCTCCATTTGCGCCGCGCCGCATGAGCGGCTTGCGCAAATACTCGCTGACGCTTGTGCCACGCTGCGCGTGGCGGAGAGGGCGAGATTCGAACTCGCGATACCTTGCGGTATACAACATTTCCAATGTTGCACCATCGACCACTCGGACACCTCTCCGTGAGCGGAAAACATTATACGGCATCTCTTAGATTTGGACAAAAATTTTAGACCATGACCAAAGCGATTTTCTGACAGGCGCGTTTGAGCACGCGCGACACCTGCGCCTGCGTGATGCGGAAACGCTTGGCAATGTCGGACTGGCTGCACTCGCGCATAAAATGGTCTTTGATGATTTGCC
>JAITIE010000029.1 GCA_031279615.1 Candidatus Margulisiibacteriota bacterium
GTTTTTAATTCCGCCGCCTGACCGAGCAGCTGCCCGTCATTGGTGTAAACCGCACTGCCGCCCCAAAAAGTCACGCCGTCTTCCACGCCGGAGCGGTTGCAGTAAAGCACATTCACGGCCAGATTTTCGGCGATGCTGCGATTGATGTTCTGCCACTGCTTGGCGATGCCGGCGCGGTAAGGCGACGAGGAGATAATCACGACATTTTCCGCGCCGGCGCTCGCCGCCAGGTACGCGCTGGAAAAATGCCAGGCGTCTTCGCAAATCAATACGGCGGTTTGGCCCAGGACTGACGCAAAAGTTTGGAATTGACTGCCGGCGCTGAAATAGCGTTTCTCGTCAAACATGCCGTAAGTCGGCAGATAAACTTTGCGGTGCGTGTGGATCAGCTCTCCGCCACTCAGATAAAACGCGGCGTTATAAGCGCGGCTGTTTTGCTCCTCGATAGAGCCAAAAAGCAAATCAATGCCCCGGCTCAACGCGGTTAATTTAGCGAGGTATTCCCGCGCGAGATGCAATAAATCATAGACCTGGTCTTTGAGCAAGTAACCGGTCAGCGCCAGCTCCGGAAAAACTATCAGCCGCGCGCCGTTTTCCCGCGCGGTCACAATTTCCCGCTCCAGCAGGGCGTAGTTGGCGGCGAGATTGCCGAGCGTGGGGTAGATCTGCGCCAGCGCGATTTTCATGGCAATAAGTTTAGCGCATTGCGCTTTTATTTGCCATGCTTTTGAAAGATGTTTTACGGAAACAAATAAATTCCGCTGCTCCGGTAACCCCAATAATCCACGTAGTTTGCGGCTAGATTTAATTTGGGCAGAACAGCAATCCTGTTTTTGATGTAATCGCGCAGTTGCGGCCTGTTGCTGAACCAGGCCGGACTGTCCGTTTGTCCGGAGCCGCTCAAGCCGGCCGCCGCGGCGTATTCCTGGCAGATAGAAACGAATTCTTGATATAGCGCGGCTGTATCCTGGCCTTTTACAAAACTGGCCGCTGGTTCGCTGCCGTACAGGACAAGATATTTGCCGTGTTCCGGGACGGACAAAAACAAAGTCATTAAAAACCCTAAATAATTTCTGGTGTCGTAAATGCTGATCAGATTGAACTCCGGACAGAGCCAGAGAATTTCCGGCCGGTATGCTGTGCAAATATCAGCCAGTCCGCCGAAAGGAATATGCCACACAGATTTGCCCAAACGGTAATAATGATTGCCGCGCCTTAACACCTGGCCGGATATTTTTGGAAACTCGGCGGCAAGTTGTCCGCGCAGTGTCAAGTCGCGGCCTGTGTTGTGCCGGAAAATACGGTAAACCTGCTGCAAATTGTTTTGGGGAAAAGTGGTCTGCCAGGGCATGACCTGCAGTAGTAAATCAAAAGCCCGGCGGCCTTCCGGTAAAAACCCCCAGCGGGGCAGCCTCTTTTTTACTTCGCTGTAAGGAGTGTCGGCAAGTATCGCCTGCTGGGCCGCCGCGGCGTCGCGGCAAAATTTTTTTTGTTTGTCCGCGGTGAGCGTCGAGTAATGCCTGTAAAGCGGAACAGTAAAATAATTGAAAGGACTTTCTTGAATAAACCGGATCAGGCGGCTTTCTTCAGAAAAAGGATTTAATTTGCGCTGCTGCGCGGCGCTCAAGATATTATTCAAGCTGCCCAGCCAATTTTGCGGCGCGGCCGCCAGCTGCGCTGAAATAATCCGCCACACCGCCTGACGCATACTCTTGCCGAAATTTTCAAAGATATGCAGGTTTTGGTAAAACAAGTAATACCAAAAATTTATTTTGGCAGTGTCGGAAGACAGCGGGATTTGTTCAACTTCCTGCGGAGAAACATAGCCCAGCGCCAGCAAAGACTGAATGACCTTTTTGCGGCGGTCGCGCAGTAAATAGCGTTTGTTCTTGCTTTCGTTCTCAAACCACCGCAGAAAATCCGCGGCGGTTTGCCGATCGGCGATCACTTTACTTTGCCACATTTAATTACTTATTCGTAACTTTACGGAACTGATTGCAAATTTTTCCGGCTTTGCTGGACAGAGGCGAGGCCTGTATGCCATAATTTTTAAGTGAGAATAAAGAAAGATACTGTGTTAAGGGAAACTTAAGGAAATATTCAGGGAGGCGGCCGAAGCACGGGTTTTAGGAAAAAGTGAAAAATAAAAAATTAAGGAGGCAATAATGAAAAAAATATTAGTTTTGTCCGTGACGTTGTTTTCAATGGTTTTTGCGGAATTTGGCGCGTATGCGCCTTTGGATATAGATAATCCGACGCCTAGATTTGGCGCTATTTGGTCTTTGGAGAGCAGGTTTAAACTACCTGTTGATGTGCAGGCTGAATATTGGAATAACTTCTCTAAAAAAGGATGAATACGCCGCTGGAGATGCAGAGCGCACTGATGCTAATAACGGCCTTGCTTTGCAAGGCACCTATTATTTTTTTAATAATGCCAAAGAAAATTTAAAACTTGGCGCGACAGCCCGCTGGGAAAGCGAAACTGTTAAAAGCGAACTTGATTACCCGGGCGCTGCTGACGATGAAGAAGACAAACAATCTGGCAGTGTTCTGAAATTAGGCGGCAGCGCTAGATGGAAATTGAACAATTTGTTTTCTATCAAGGCCGACGTTTTTGTCTTCTCTGCTAGCAGCGCTAAAAGAAACCACGACGAGGCTGGTACAGCCAGTGATTATGATATTAAGACTGAGGCTGGCAGTTTGGGTTTGGGAGGCGTGTTGTCTTTTGCGATTGACTTGTTTTAGTTAATTAAAGAAAAGCCAGCCGGAGCGGCTGGCTTTATTTCCCGTTTTATCAGGGCAGTAAAACGGAATTGTCAGTTAGTGAACAATTTTTTTGCCAGTTTGGCCGCAAATTAAAAACAGCCTATTCCAGCCAAAAATCAGGCAGGCTTGCTTGTGTTAAATTGCAATATTGTAATATATTGTGTGTAATTATACAAAAATGTTATATATTATTTTGCCTGGTTGAGCAAATGTCTTTACCGGAGCGCCGTTTTGCTTGGGAGAATATTTTGCTGGAAGCGGACGTAACCTTCATAACTTTGTTGTGGCCGCGGAAGCAAAGATATTCTCCCAAGCAGGTTAACGCAAAGCTAATAATACGATGATGCCCAGAATGATGCGGTAAATCCCGAACGGCACGAAATTGTACTGGCGCAGATAGCGCAGGAAAAATTGAATGACCAGCAGCGCCGTCCAGAAAGCAAAATAAAACGCCGCGATCAGCGTAAGCCACTCCGCTATGGTAAAGGTCCAGGCGGTGTCATACAGGGTCAGCGCCGCCGCGCCCAGCATAGTCGGCACAGCCAGAAAAAACGAAAATTCCACCGCGGCGATGCGGCTCAGTCCCAGCAGCAGTCCGCCGATAATCGTCACCGCCGAGCGCGACGTGCCCGGCACCATGGCCAGACATTGAAAAAAGCCGAGCGCCAGAGCAGTCAGCCAGCCGATATTGGCCATGCTGGCGGTCTTGGCGGGGCGGTGGCGCAGCGCGAACTCCAGCGCGATCATCAGCACGCCGTAAAAAATCAAAGCCGCGGCCACGACGCGCGGTTCGAAAAGAGTTTTTATTTCTGTTCTATATAGATAGCCTAAAACAGCCGCCGGCAGGAAAGCGACAAAAACTTTGAGCCAGACCGGCAGGATTTTTGTGTAAAATTCTTTGCGAAAAGGCCAGAACATCGCGCCGTACAGTTTGACCACGGCCATAATCGCGCCGAGCTGAATAATGATGGTAAAAGCGCTGCTAAAATTAGGATTGCCGGAAAGCCCGCGCAGCATTTGCTCGGCCAGAATCAAATGTCCGGTGCTGCTGATCGGCAAAAATTCGGTGAAGCCTTCGAGGATACCGAGAAAAATCGCTTTCCAAAACATGATGAATTTATTATAGCATAATCCACCGTCCGCGCTTACACTATCGTGCTTGCGCGACAGCAGGGTGTCCGGGTAAAATCCCCTGAACTAATGAATATCAAAAAACTTTTGAAACTGTGCCCGACTTTTGGCCTGCTGCTGGGTTTTTGTCCCGCGCTGGCGGTGACAACGGCGCTGGTCAACGCTCTCGGCATGGGGGTGGCTTTTACTTTTGTGCTGGTGTTTTCCAATTTTTTTGTCTCTCTGCTGCGGCGGATTATCCCGCCGGAAATACGCATACCGCTGTTCATTATTGTGGTGGTGACTTTTGTGACGATCGTCGATATGCTGCTGTCCGGTTTTATGCCTGAACTGTACCAGGCTTTGGGGATTTTCGTGCCGCTGATCGTCGTCAACTGCATTATTCTAGGCCGCGCCGAGGCTTTCGCTTACAAAAACACGGTCTGGGCGTCAATCAAAGACGGTCTTTTGAACGGCTTTTGGTTTACAGTTGGTTTGTCCCTGCTGGCCGTGGCGCGCGAGCTGCTGGGCGCGGGCACGCTGCTGGGACAGCCGGTCTGGGCTGCGGATTTTACGCCGCTATTGATTTTCGTTTTGCCGCCGGGCGGATTTTTACTGCTGGGTTTTATTCTGGCCTATCTCAACGAGGACGCCGGTGTATAACGATTACAAATCCTTGACGCGCGGCAAAGCGCTTGCCGAACTGCCGGCGCCGGAATATCTCTATGTGCCGCTGCTCCAGCATATCGGCGCGCCGGCGGTGAGCCTGGTCAAAAAAGGCGACCGCGTCTGGCGCGGCCAGTTGATCGGCTCGGCGGACGCTTTCGTCACGGCCAATGTGCATTCTCCGGTGTCCGGCGAAGTGGCGGATCTGGTCAAGGTCAAAAATCCGCAGGGCAATTTAGTCGAGGCGGTCAAGATTAAAAATGATTTTCAGGATGAACGCGACCCCAATCTCAAACAGTATCCGCCGCTGGCGGAGCTGGATACGGAAACTATCCGTGAGATAATCCGCGAGGCCGGTCTGGTGGGCATGGGCGGCGCGGCTTTTCCCACGCATGTCAAAGTGTCGCCGCCCAAAGATAAAAAAGTCGACACGCTGATCCTCAATGCCGCGGAATGCGAGCCGTACCTCAACGCGGATTACCGGCTTTTGCTGGAGCAGCCCAACGAGGTGGTGCAGGGTCTGCGCCTGCTGGCCAAAGCCGCCTGCGCGGTCTGGGTGGTCGTGGCCATCGAGGACAATAAAAAAGACGTCATTGCCGGCCTGAAAAACTGCGGCGTGGAAGAATTTGCCCGCATCGCTTTATTGCCGTCGGTCTATCCCGCCGGCGCGGAAAAAGTGCTGGTCAAAAAAACAGTTGGCCGCAGGATACCGAACAAAGGCCTGCCGATCGATGTGGGCGTGGTTGTGGTCAATGTCGGCACGGCTTATCAGCTGGCGCGCAGTGTGCAAACCGGTCTGCCGTTGCTCGAGCGCGTGGTTACGATTTCCGGCGAGTTTGCCAACCCGGGCAATTATTGGGTCAGGCTCGGCGCTTTGTATCAAGATGTGGTCAAGCTGCCGGAAAATTTTGCGAAAAAAGATTTTCGCGTGGTGTCCGGCGGGCCGATGATGGGTTTTGCCGTGGCCGCGCTGGACGTGCCGGTGACCAAAGGCGCTTCGGGGATTATCCTGCTGCGCTCGCAGGTCTTCGCGGAAACGAACTGCCTGCGCTGCGCGCGCTGTGTCGACGCCTGCCCGCTGGGTCTGCTGCCGTACAGGGACAGAGGTCTGACCGACTGCATGGAGTG
>JAITIE010000052.1 GCA_031279615.1 Candidatus Margulisiibacteriota bacterium
TACCAGCGCGGCGGCATACAGGAGCCGGACTTCGGGGATGCCGGGCCGGAGCAGTCGCCGCGTGAAGCGGCGCGTGGAGCCATGGAAAATGCTGGGGCGGCGGACAGCGATGAGTTCATCACGGAGCCGGAAGCGCGGGGAGTGGCGCCGGACGGGGAATTGTCGGCGGACGCGCTGGACTTTGACTTTAGCGATATAAATCACGCGTTAGCTTTTACATCGACGGTTTTAATTTTAATTTTCGGCTCCGGCAAAATAATTCAAATCCGGCTCCTTGACCGCGCGCGCTTCGTCTAAACGCCCGACAATTGTGCTGTGCGGCGCGGATTTTACGAGCTCGGGATTACTCTGCACTTCCGCGGCGATCTTTAACATAGCCTCGCAAAAAGCGTCCAGAGTCTCTTTGCTCTCCGTCTCGGTTGGCTCGATCATCAGGCATTCCGGCACGTTCAGCGGAAAATAAATCGTCGGCGGGTGGTAGCCGTAATCCATAAGCCGTTTGGCAATGTCCGCTGCCGACACGCCGTATTGTTTTTTCCATTCTTTAACGCTGATGACAAATTCATGCTGGCAGATCTGCGGGTAGGGAATAGCGTAAGCTTTTTGCAGGCGGGCTTTGACATAATTAGCGTTCAGCACGGCCAGCTCGGAAGCGCGTTTCAAACCCGCCGAACCCTGCAGTCTCAAATAAGCGTAGGCTTTGAGTATTACGCCGATATTGCCGTAAAAAGAATGGACTTTGCCGATCGACTTGGGCCGGTCGTGGTTCAAAAAATATTCTTGGCCGTTAAAATCGATTGTTGGCCGGGGCAGATAGGGCATGAGTTTTTCCGTTACGCCGACCGGTCCGGAGCCAGGCCCGCCGCCGCCGTGCGGCGTGGCAAAAGTTTTATGCAGATTGAGATGACAGACGTCAAAGCCCATGTCCGCCGGTCTGGCCAGCCCCATAGTGGCGTTGGCGTTCGCGCCGTCGTAGTAAAGCAGTCCGCCGGCGTTATGCACCAGCTCGGCGATTGCTAAAATGTTTTTTTCGAACAGGCCAAGCGTATTGGGATTGGTCAGCATCAAACCGGCGACCGTATCGTCGAGATGTCTGCGGAGCTCATCTATATCCACGCCGCCGTCGGGACGGGATTTAATAGTTACCGCTTGCAAACCGGCCAATGTGCAGGAAGCCGGATTGGTGCCGTGCGCCGCGTCGGGAATCAAAATTTTGCGGCGTTTGCCGCCGTCGTGCTCCAGATGATAGGCGCGGATTATCAGCAGTCCGGTAAACTCGCCGTGCGCGCCGGCCGCCGGCTGCAGAGTAAATCTGGCGTAGCCGAAAATCCGGCAAAGCATTTGCTCGGTCTCGTAAAGGATTTTAAGCAATCCCGCCGCCGCGCGTTCCGGCGCGGATGGATTTAGGCCGGTGAATTCCTCAAACGCGGCGATTTGCTCGTTGATTTTGGGATTGTATTTCATCGTGCAGGAGCCGAGCGGATAAAAACCGTTGTCCACGCCGTAATTTTGCCGGGATAACCGCGTGTAATGCCGGACGACATCGCTTTCCGACACTTCCGGCAGACGCAAAATTTTTCTTTCCGGCAGACCAAAATTGACCGGCGGCGCTTCCGGCAAAGTATGCGCTTGCCGGCCTTTCTGCGAATAGGCAAAAATTAATTTTTCTGCCATCCGCTTAATTCCTTTGCCAATTTATTTATCTGCTCTTTTGTTGTTTTTTCCGTAACGCTCAATAATAAATTTTTGTCATCCAAAGGCAAACCGATTTTATAGTTTGGAGCAAGAGCCTCGTTTATTTTCTGCGCGCTGACCGGACAATGCAGAACAAAATCCCGAAAATGCTCACCCTTGTCCACGGAAAAGCCCGGAATATTGCCCAGCTTTTGTTTGGCGTAGTCCGTATTGGCCTTGCAAAGTTTGGCCACGGTTTGCAGGCCGCGCGTTCCCAGGTAGGACATATATATAGTAGCCATCAGCGCGCAAAGCGCCTGATTGGAGCAAATATTGGAAGTCGCTTTTTCGCGGCGGATATGCTGTTCCCGCGTCTGCATGGTCAGGACGAAAGGCCGCTGGCCTCTATCGTCCGTGGTGCGGCCAGCGATGCGCCCGGGCATCTGGCGCAGAAAATCTTTTTTGGCGGCGAGGTAGCCGAGAGCCGGCCCGCCATAATTTTGCGGCAGGCCCAGCGGCTGCGCTTCGCCGACGGTAATGTCTGCCGTTGGTGGTTCAATGACCGAGAGTAGCAACGGATCGGCGCAGACGATAAACAGCGCGCCGTTTTCTCTAGCTTTGGCCAAATATTCCTGCCAGTTGCTGAGCAGTCCGTGAAAATCCGGCAGGACAAAAATTACCGCCGCGGTGTTTGGCGTGATATTTTTTTGTCCGGTGATATTACGCGGTCCGAGATAAGTTTTTAAAACCGCCTGATAATTGGGATGCAGCGGGTTGGCGATGACGTATTCCAGCCGTCCGGTCGCGGCCGCCGCCATGCTGACCGCCTCGGCCAGAGCCGTCGCGCCGTCATAAAGAGAAGCGTTGGCGATGTCCAGTCCGGTCAGTTCGCAAATCATGGATTGAAACTCATAAATTGCGGTCAGCGTGCCCTGGCTGATCTCCGGCTGGTACGGCGTGTAGGCGGTGTAAAACTCCGAGCGTCCGGCCAGCGCCGGTACGACAGGCGGTATATAGTGAGCGTACCTGCCGCCGCCTAAAAAAGAAACGGTCTGGCCTGTCTGCTGATGCCGCAATTCATTGATTTCAGCCAAAAGGTCTATTTCAGAAATAGGTTTAAACTCGGGGAATTCAGAATTTTTTAATTTCTCCGGCACAGCGGCAAAAAGTTCATCGATGCTTTTTGCTCCAATAGTTTGGAGCATTGCCTGTACATCGTTTTCCGTGTGCGGAAAATAGGCCATGGATTCTTTTACTCGCCTATTTTTTCTTTGTACTGCGCCGCGTCAAGCAGAGCGGAGAACTCAGCGGGATTGAAGTCTTTCAGTTTGATAATCCAGCCTTCGCCGTAAGGGTCTTTGTTGACCAGCTCTGGCGATTTTTCCAGCAGCGGATTGATCGCCGAGACCGTGCCGGACAACGGCGAGTAAAGATTGGATACGGTTTTCACCGATTCCACCACGCCAAAGTCACCGTTTTGCGTGACCGTTTTGCCAACCGCTGGCATTTCCACAAAAACAATGTCGCCCAGCTCGGACTGCGCGTGAGCGGTGATGCCGACCACTGCAGTCTGGCCGTCGATTTTGACCCATTCGTGTTCAGCTGTATATTTAAGCTCCGCCGGAATATTGGACATGAAACACCTCGCCAAGTTAATGCGCGGATTATAAATCCGGCGCGGAATATACGCAAGTGAAATCCCTAAAAAATAAAAAAGGCTTGTTTTAAGCTTCGGTGTTGAAACTAAAACGGCTGGCCTCGAATTTATTTTTGGGCGAGAGCCGCGGATATTTGGCGCGTTCATCGATAATGGCGTCGATCAAGGTATGCAGTTTTTGCATTTCCAGCGTGGAGACATTTTCGGAAAGTTTGGGTTTGCCGGTGTTAATGTCGATGACCGTGACGCCGTTGTCGTTGACAACCTGGATGTCCTCGCGGATGACCGCGCGGCCGGGCAGGATGCTGTAGGCGGCGAACTCGGGATTGTAGCGGTCGCGCAGTGAGATGATAAATAAAAAACGCTGATTGTTGCTGATGTCCTGCTCGGACGGGTAAGCGATGCCGTTGGGGTGAGTGTGGTACACGCCGAAAAAAATCAAGCCGTGTTTTTTGGCGAACTCATGGCCGCGGAGTATGTCGTCCGCCGACATGCCAAATTCCTTGCGCTGGTCGCCGCCCGCCTGATTGTACAGCGGCATGACGCCTTTGATGACACCGTCGGGGGAGCCGCAGAGCACGCCGCCGGTTTCGTACGGATAATTTTCCTGCGCCTGCCGCATGATGAGGTCGTATTGGTGCTGGGTGATAATGAACATACAGTTCAATTATACTATTTATTTCTCTGAAGTGAATATTTCGTTCGAAAATTTCTTAACGCTGAAACAACAATTCGCAAATTTTTTTTTAACAGGCCGCGGCTAAACTTTCCGGCAAATGCGTAATGAGGGGTGCGCAAAAAAACAAGGAGGAAAGAAAGTATGGAAAAAAATGTGCGAAAAATTTTAGTGATAGGAGCGGTAACGTTAAGTTCGCTGGCTTGCGCGGCGCCGGGGTGGTTTATCAACACCGATGT
>JAITIE010000055.1 GCA_031279615.1 Candidatus Margulisiibacteriota bacterium
ACAATCAAAATATTGAAAATGCTTTGGTGCAGGCTTATTTTGTCACCGAGCCGAATACCTGGTTTTGGATTGCCTCGGCCAATACCGACAGCAGCGGCGAGTACACTCTGCGCGGCGGCTACAGCAACAAACAAAATAGTCAGACGCAAATTTTCCTGCAAATCAGCGCGGCGGGTTACACGGAAACCACAACTAATCCAATTATTGTCGAAGTCAGTAAAAATTATACCGGTCAGAATTACAAGCTGGAAGGCGCGGCGTATGTGAAGGGCACGGTGGTCAATGTTTCGGCTAATAAAACCGTAACTATCAACGCTTTTGAAAAAGGCTCCAATTTTGTTTTTGCCGGCGAAGTCACCGTTAACGGCAATGACGCCACGGCGGTTGATTACGTTTTGCCGATCAAAGCCAATAAAAACCTTGTTGTCCGCGCCGCGGTCAGCGGTTATGAGGATTTGTGGTATGACCAGAAAATTTCTTCCGCGGACGCGACGACTGTCAATCAAGCCGTGGGCACGACTAAAGACGTGGTAGATTTTGATTTTGCCGGACACAAGCAATGGCTGATTGCCGGTGTGGTCACGGACACGGACGATATTCCGCTGGGCGGCCTGACCGTGAATGTTTTTGTGAAAAATTCTGATTATGCCGGACCGGACGGCGGCAGTGTCCGCACCGGCGGCGACGGTAAATTCAGCCTGCAGCTCGCGCCGACTGGAGATTTGGTTTTGCAGGTGGTTACGGCCAATCAATATATTGGTTATCCGACCGGCACGTATTATAAAAAAAATATGTCCGGTGTTATTTCGTCCGCCGACGCGACCTTGCTGGCTTACAGCGCTGGAGACCAGGATATAAATTTCAAGGTGGATAGATTTTGGCTCGTGTGCGGCGCGGTCACGCCGGTGAATATAGAAGCGGTCATCGATCTGTATGAATATGACGGCGCGAATATTGACTGGTCTAAAAATAAAGGCTGGGTCACGGCTGATGCCAGCGGCCAGTATGAAATACGCGGCACGGGCAATGTTACGGTAAATATTCGCGCGGCGACCGGCAATTATATTGCCAAGGAGATAAGCCAAGCGGCTTTGCGGTCGGAAAATACTTACACGTATAATTTCAATTTGACTCTCGGCGCGTCTATTTCCGGCTGGGTGACGGCCAATGGCTCCGGCACGGTGACGATCAGCGCGCAGGACATCGACGGCCGCTGGGAAACTTTTGTGACGCGCGACGGCGCTGGCATCTACACCATACCGCGCGTGCCGGCGGGCGCCTGGCTGGTTTACGCGCAGCAGGATAATTGCGTGGCGGAGTATTACGGCGAAACCACTTCGACCAAAAACGCTGTCAGAGTAAATCTGGCCGCCGGACAGACCACGGATAATATCAATATTGAAATTGACCGCGAATGGACTATCGAGGGTTATGTGAAAAAATCTGACAGTTCGCCTATCCAGGACGCTGAAGTCGATGTCTGGAGAAGTCTTGACCCGACTTGGGATTTTATCGGCCGCGCGAAAACTGATGCCTCCGGCTGCTATATAGTGACTGGCGGCTACAATAATGTTGATGTTTATATCCGTGTTTCAGCCGATGGTTACGAGACCAAATATTACGCGGATAAATACATTATGACCGAGGCGAATACTATTAATATGGCGCCGGGCAATCAGAAAACCGGCGTTGATTTTATTTTGCAGCAAGTCTGGAAAGTCGCCGGCAATGTTAAAGACGCGCAGGACAATCCTTTGTCCGGCGCCAGGGTTTCTTTGATCGATTATGCGAATACTCAAAATATTCTTGGCGTGTACACTACAGACGCGTCCGGCGAGTATCAATTTGTTTCGGTCGACGCGGTGGTTTCTCAATTGTTTTTGCTTGTGGAAAAAGACGCTTACGTGCCGTCGTCTTCCGCGACTTTTAATGTGTCGCTCGGAAACAGCGTGAATATTTATTTTGTGCTGCAGCTGAGCGCCGCGCCGGTGCATCCTTTGCCCGCCGGTCAGAGCGTTTTGGACACCGTGCGTTCCGGCCCCAATCCCGCCGACCCCGAGAAAGGGCCGATCCATATTGGTTTCATTCTGGACGGCGCGGCGCGTGTGCGGGTAAAAGTTTACACGCTGGGCGGCGAAATAGTTTTTCAGGATGATCAGCATTTTCCGGTTGGTTACGGCGAGTTCGTCTGGAGCGGTACCAATCTTTACGACCGGCGTCTGCCCAACGGCGTGTATTTGGCTTACGTGGAGATCGACACTGGCCGGGAAAAACTGCGCAAGGTTTTGAAAATAGCTATTTTGAGGTAGGACAATGCGGAAAATTTTAATTTTGTTTTTGCTGTTTAGCCTGCTGTCGGCGGCGGAATTCATGTCCGAGTCGACCGGCGCGGCTTTTTTGGACAACGGTTTGGCGGCGCGTTCAGAAGGTCTGGGACGCGCTTTTACCGCCGTGGCCAATGACCTCGACGCGTTTTATTACAATCCGGCTGGTTACGGTTTTCAGAAAAAAAGCCGTATAAATTCGCTTTTCACCAAAAACCGCAATATTGAAAACGTTTACTATCTCGGCTACGGCCAAAAGCTTGGCCGCGGTTACGGCGCGCTCAATGTTTACCACAGCGGCATTGACGGCATACCGCTGACCTCTTACGAGTACAATGCGGAATACGAGCACGGTGAGCCGGTGGACAACGGCGAGACTTTTGCTTATGGCGCGCAGGCGCTGGTGTTTTCTTATGGCGAGGAGCTGCGTATAGATTGGCTGACCGCGCCGACCGAGCTGGGTCCGGCGGCTTTTTGCTGGGGTGTCAATCTCAAAATCCTGCGGCAAAATCTTTACGAAAACAGCGCGTCGGGTTATGGTCTGGACGCCGGACTTTTATATAGGAATGGCCCGCTGGCTTTTGGCTGGAGTGTCATTGACTTGCTTGAGCCAAAACTAGTGTGGAATACCGACAATCACACTGTCGACACGGTTTTGCGCAAACAGCGTTTCGGTTTGGCTTACCGGATCTTGCCCGAGCTGCTGGCTTCCGGCGAAGTTGTTCTGCAGGCCAATGAGATTTTGACCGGTGTCGGCGCGGAGTATTTTTTGTTCAGCGATGTTTTGGCGGCGCGCGGCGGTGTTTACACCGGCAATTACGCGCTGGGCTTGGGTCTGCGTTATGCCGGCCTGACTCTGGATTACGCTTATATTCTGCCGCAGGAAGCCTTGATCGAGTCCACGCAGAAAATTTCTTTGGGCTATACTTTTTAAATGAAACCTTTGCCAAAATCAGATCTAGAAGCGTATCCGCTTGCGAAGCGAAGACAGGAGAAAATTTGTTTAAGCCAAATTTTTTTTCGCAAGCGGATACAGAAAAAAAAGAAAAACTATTCCCAAATTAATTTGGCAAAGGTTTTTTAGATGTTGCAAATCACGGCGGTCAAGACGGACATTCAACGGCGCGGTTTGTACGCCGGACAAAGACAGCTCTTGATCGAGTTTGCTTTATCCAATATCGCCGCGGAAAACACGGGCGAGGGGCAGACTTATGCGCCGGAAGAATTATTGCTGGCCGTCAAAACAGAAGCCAAACGCAAAGGCGAAGTGATCTGTCTGACCGGCGGCGAGCCGCTGTTGCAAATCAACGAATTATTGCCGCTGCTGGAGAGCATGCCCCTGCCGCTGTATCTGGAAACCAACGCCACCCTGCCGGAGCGGCTGGCGGAGATCAAGCCTTGCGTTTCGCTTTTTTGTCTCAAGTACACGCCGGATTATCAAAAGGAATTTTTAGAAAGTCTGGCCTTGACGCAGGGAGACGAGGCGTTTGCCCTGCTGCCGGTCGCCAAAGACACGCCGCTGGCCGAGGTGGAAAATCTCGCCAAGCTGCTGGCCGCGGTGCGTCCGGATTTGCCGGTAGTTATCGAACCGGCCGCCGCGGTCAAAAACGCGCTAGCCCTGCAGACCGTCGCCCTGCGTTATTTGAAAAACGTGCGCGTTATTCCGGCGTTTAAGATATAGTGGTTTCTCGGCTTGCGGATTTGGTAAAAATGTTTAGGTGTTTGACGTTTGTACTTTTTGGGGGTACAATAAATTGGTGATATATGAGTATGCTGTTTTTGAATGGGACGAACAGAAACGGAATCTAGTCAGTCTGCGCGGAATAGATATTGTGCTGGATGCCCCGATTGTGCTTAATGATGAGAGGGCAGTAACAGCATTGTCTCCCCAAAAAGGCGAGATAAGATATAAAACCATTGGTTTATTGAATGGCAAACTTTATGCGGTAATTCATACGCCAAGAAATGGTAATTGTAGAATTATAACCATGCGCCGAGCGCACAAGAACGAAAAGGAGGATTATCATGACAATAGTATCGGCTAAGCTAAAAGACATTAGAGCAGGAAATATAAAACGACTTAGTATGAAAGAAGCCAAGGCCGCCGTCTCTAAAATGTCTAAAAAGCAATTGGCTGCTTTCCGCCGGGAAGATGAGGAATATGAAGCTTCTTTTCTAAACATTAAAAAATTTAGGCGTGGCTCTGTTTTGGGGCGGCCCAAAAAAGATTTTCCAAAAGAAAAAATAAACATTAGATTTGACCACGATGTCGCGTGTGCTTTGCGGTCGCTGGGCCGCGGTTGGTCAACACGGGTTAACGATGCTATGCGCAAAGTGTTAGTACGCTCGGGCGCCTTGTGAGGGATATGGAATGTGCTGTTTACACAGTTTAATTTACACTCTCTAATTTCCCGCTATTATTTTATGTTATAATTCTCCTGCTTTGGCCAGAGATTTAAAAGATATTATTGCAAACAGCAAGAAAATTCATTTTGTCGGCATTGGCGGCTGCGGCATGTCGGCTATCGCCCGCGTCATGCTGTCGATGGGTTACAAGGTTTCCGGTTCCGACCTCAAAGAATCCGCCAACACGATACGCCTCAAAGAGCTGGGCGCCGCGGTTTATATCGGCCATGACGCCCTGCATATCCGCGACGCGCAGGCGCTGGTGTACACCGCGGCGGTCGATTTTGAAAATCCTGAGCTGCGGGAAGCGCAAAATCTGCGCCTGCCGATTTTTGAGCGCGCCAAAGTTTTAGGTTACTTAATGTCGCTGTATGCCGAGAGCATCGCGGTGGCTGGCACGCACGGCAAGACAACGACTTCCTCGATGCTTTCGGTGATTTTGGCGCGGCTGGGGCTGGACCCCACTTACATGATCGGCGGAGAAGTGGCCGATCTCCACAGTAACGGCAGTTGCGGCAAGTCCAAATATTTTGTGGCGGAAGCCGATGAGTCTGACAGTTCTATCCAGTTTCTCGATCCAAAAATTTTAATTTTGAACAATATCGAAAAAGACCACCTCGATCATTTTTCCGGCCTGGACGATATAGTGGATTTATTTAAAAGCTGTGTGGTCAAGCTGGCGCAAAAATCGGAGCATCTATTGGTGGTCAATTCCGAACAATGGGGCAATCAGATTTTATTGGAAAAAGTTAAGGAAATAAAAAACCTGCGGCGGCTGACTTTTGGTCTGGACAGCGGCGCCAATTATCAGGCGGTGAATATTCGTTACAAAGATCACGGCTCGATTTTTACGGTACTCCAGGACGGCGCGGCGCTCGGTGATCTGGAGCTGGCTGTCCCGGGTGAGCATAATATTTTGAACGCGCTGGCGGCTCTGACGGTCAGCCTGCGGCTTGGGTTAGATTTTCCGAAAATCAAAGAAGCGTTGCTGACTTTTACCGGAGCCAAGCGCCGCTTTACACTGCTGGGCTCCAGCTGTGGTGTGGAAATTTATGATGATTACGCGCATCACCCGACAGAGCTCAAAGCGACGCTGGCCGCGGCGCGCCGGGTTTTTCCGCGCCGCCGGATTTTCTGCGTGTTCCAGCCGCACCGCTATTCGCGCACCATGCATTTCCTCAATGACTTTGCCGAGAGTTTTGGCGATGCTGACCGCGTGTTTGTGACCGGCATATACGCCGCTGGCGAAAAACCTATTGCTGGCGTGGACGCGCGGGCTATCG
This sequence comes from Candidatus Margulisiibacteriota bacterium, assembly GCA_031279615.1. Classification (GTDB taxonomy): domain Bacteria; phylum Margulisbacteria; class Termititenacia; order Termititenacales; family Termititenacaceae; genus Termititenax. The sequence goes on from JAITIE010000055.1 coordinate 6,014, forward strand.
TGGCCAAAATGAACGCGCCGGAGAAAGCTTGTTTTGTCGAGAAAAAAGAAGATGTGGCCGACCTCGCGCTGCGCGAACTGGACAAGGGCGATGTTTTCTTTACGCTCGGCGCTGGCGATATTTACGCGGTGGGCAGAGAAATTCTCAATCGTCTGCGCAACAGAGCGCCGGCCTGCCAAAATGCAAAAGAAATTATCCGCATCGCTTAAAGATTTTTCCGCGATCCGCATCGGCGGCCGGGCGGACATAGTTTATTTTCCCGAGACCATTTCGGAATTGACGGAGCTTTTGGCTGAGAAACCTGCTTTGCCCGTGGTCGGCGGCTGTACGAATGTTTTTTTTGGCGATTTGCCGGAATTGGTCTGCGCTAAATATTTGAACAAGATTAGCGAAATGTCCGGCGGCGTTGTGGCGGAATGCGGCGCGTTGCTGGAAAAACTTTTCGATTTTGCGGCCGGTGTTCCGGCGACAGTTGGCGGCGGCGTGATAATGAATTTCGGCGCGTTCGGTTTTGAGCTTAAAGATTTTCTGCGCTCGGTGCGGGTTTGGCAAAATGGCGCGGTTAAAACTTTGGCGGTTGAAGAATTGCGGCTGGGCTACCGCTCGGCGGATTTTGCCGGCGTGGTTTTGTCCGCTGTGTTTAAGAGAAAGCGGTTAGAAAAAAAAGCGGAGTATCTCAAACAGCGTCAAGAGAAGATGCCCTGGGGACAGCCGAATATTGGCTCGATTTTTAAAAATCCCGCCGGTTTGTCCGCCGGCCAATTGCTCGAAGACGCTGGTTTAAAAGGTTTTAAATATAAAGATTTGCAAGTTTCAGAAAAGCACGCCAATATTGTAGTGAACAACGGCGCGGCTTCCGCGCGGGATTTGCTGGAGTTGATCGAGCGGATTAAACAGACCGTGCAGGAGCAGACTAATATATTGCTGGAGACTGAAGCGCGGTATATCGGTTAAGGAAGTTTAGAAATGAAAGATAAATTGATCGGCGTGTTAATGGGCGGCGTGAGTTCCGAGCGCGAGATTTCCCTGCGTTCCGGCAGAAATGTGTCTGCCGCTTTAGTTTCTAAAGGATATAAAATCCGAGAAATAGATATTGTTTCCCAAGACTGCCGTGAGCAGCTAAGAGGCCTTGACGTGGCTTATAATGCGTTGCACGGCGTTTTCGGCGAGGACGGCGGCGTGCAGAAAATTCTGGAGGAGCTGCAAATTCCTTACACCGGCTCCGGCATCAGCGCGTCGCAAAATTGCATGCACAAAGTAAAAACAAAAAGGATTTTAGAAAAAAACGGCTTGCCGACGCCGCGCTATCAAACAGTTGCTGATTTATCCGAGGTAAATTTTTCCGCGCCCTGCGTGGTCAAGGCCGTTGCGGAGGGTTCGAGCCTCGGCGTGTCGATCGTAAAAAACCAAGACGAACTGCTACAGGTTGCGGCGAAAATTTTGTCCGTTTACAAAGAGATATTTATTGAGGAATTTATTGCCGGCGCTGAAGTCACAGTCGGCGTGCTGCCGCTAGACGGCGCGTTGACCGCGCTGCCTATTTTGGAACTGCGGCCAAAAAATGAATTTTACGATTTTGAAGCCAAGTACACGCCGGGCGGCACGGAGTTTGTTTTGCCAGCGGACTTAACGCCGGAAGTTGCGGCCAGGACGCAAGAGCTGGCCAGGCAGGCCTATCGGGCGCTGAACTGCGCCGGCGCGGCGCGCGTGGATTTTGTCGTGCGGGACCGGCAGGCTCCGCATATTTTGGAACTCAATACCAGTCCGGGCCTGACCGACCAATCCGATTTGCCAGCGGAAGCCCGCGCGCAGGGAATTGATTTTCCGGATTTGGTGGAAATGATTTTATTGTCCGCTGCCGTGGGGAAATATTAACTATGGCTAGAAAAATTTTAGCGTTGCTGGTTTTGCTTGTTTTGTGTTTCAGCGCCGGACTGGGTTTTTGGTATCTCTCTTTTTCCGAAGAGCAGGCGCGGTTGCAGACTGTCGAGCCTGCGGAGTTTGGCGTGTCAAGCAATATTCGAGAGTTGACCGCGCTGCTGGAAAACATTTACGACCGCGAGGATTTCCAGATTGACGCGGTTAATCCCAATAATTTGCGCGTAATTGTTGACGGCCGCTTGCTTTTTAAATTTGGCCAGCCGGTGGATTTGGCGCAAAAATATGAGGCGTTGTACAGTGTGCTGCAGGACATCAAAGATGATTTGCCGAAAATCCAGTATGTCGATGTCAGCTCTTACCGGACACCGGCGGTGAAATAAAGATGAAAAAAGTTTGTATGTTAGATTTTTATTTGTTACACTATAAATGTTTAAGATGCCAGTACGGGGTGTAGCTCAGTTGGCTAGAGTACTAGCATGGGGTGCTAGGTGTCGTAGGTTCGAGTCCTATCACCCCGACCATTGGCCTAATGGCGCGAACTTAACGAGTGGCTTTAGTTGTGAAGTGAGACCCACGAGCATATAATGGGGCGGTATGTGGTATGATTTATAATAATATTGGTTATTCTGGCTGGCGAAAAAATAATCTCAAAGATTTTTTTTCTACTGCTTTGCCGTCGATTTTTCAGCAAAAATTTAGACAAGTCACGCAGGTTTTAGTTTCTGACATTGCCGCCGCCACGGACAACCGTGACAATTTAAATATCGAATATGCGCCGGCGAATACTGAAACGCGGGCTTCGTTGTCTGATTTGCTGGCAAGGCAGGCCGCTGTTGTGCTGTTAAATGATCTGCTTCTTCCTTTTGAGGTGGAACAGGATGAATTTGTGCTGTCTGGCGCTGAGCTGACAGCGCGGCAAAAAAAGGTGTCAGCCGACCTAGTAAATCTGGCGTGCTACGGCAGTTTTTCTTTTGACTTAACCGCAGCGGTCAATATGACTAGCGACAACTGGGATGCTCTGGACACACTGTATGAGTATGGCGGAGCGCCTTATACGGAACATATAAATCTGGGGCGGCGCCGCGCGCAGAAACTTTTTGATTTTTTATGGGCCGCAGTTAATGACCTAGAGGCTTTGAATAAAGCGCTGGCTGTTTTACCGGATGAACAAAAGGCTGCAGCGGAAACCAATTTACAAACTGTTCGCGAAAATCTTTTGCAGTTTACTGACCGCGCCACTGTGCCCAAGCTCCTGCCAGGATATCAGAAATTGTGTTATGTCTATGACACGGATAAAGGCATTGCGCCGCCGGTAAAGCCGTCAGACAAAACGCCGGTTTATTCATACGAGCAGGCTTTAAGTGGCCGCAACCCGCGAGTGGGTATTCTGGGTTTGGTGCTGACTATTATAAATCCGGGTAACGGGACGGTCTCTCAAAGCTGGCAGGATAAAGACGCGGAAACGCTGGCTGAGTTGACGGAAGTTATCGCGCAGGAGGAAAAGAGGCTGGAGGAAGAGGCGCAGGAGCAAGCGCGTTTAGAACAAGAGCGTATAGCACAGGAGCAAAGACAAGCCGCAGAAGCGCGGGAAGAAGAACGCTTAGAGCAGGAGCGTTTAGCGCAAGAATTGCAGCGGGCAGAGGAAGAAAGGGAAAGAGAGCGGCAGGAACAAGAGCGTATAGCGCAAGAACTAAAGCAAACAGAAGCGCAGGAGGCAAGCCAAGAACAAGAGGAAGAGCAAAAACGTGAGGCCGCAGTTATTGGCATAGCGCCTTTGCTAATAAACGGCGGTGATCAATTCAGCATTGAGCCGGAGATTGACGCTTCAATAACCAACGACGGCGGCGCCGAAAGTTCTGCCGCAGAAACAGATTTTCCCGCGGCTGCTAGAGACGAGAATATTATAGCGTCTGATCACCAGGCTGATACCGAGCCGCCTTTTGAGCCGGAACAATCTGCGGAACATTCAATAACCCTGCCGGATGCCAAACAAGCTGATGCTGTGGAAAAACCAGCGGAAATAACAGCGGATAAAATTGAAAAAGGACAAAAGAAAAAAATACCCATGACTTTCAGCGGCGGCGGATTTGTTAGAGAAAACGAGCAGGCCGCCTGGCTGCAAACAACATTTATGCCGTTTGCCTTTCAGCCAAATATTCCTTTGGTTTCCAGTATCAAAATCGGCGGCGGGTTGAATTTTGCTCTGCATAACAAAACAGAGCGTTTAACCCATAGTTATGCGCAGCCCCAGCCAGCAACTACAGCGCCAACGGCCAAGGCTGGTTCGGATCAAACGATTATTTTGCCGGCGAATAGTGTTGCGCTGGATGGCAGCGCCTCAAGCGACAGCAATGGCAGTATTGTGTCTTATGAATGGACGAAGGTCAGCGGACCGGCCGGCGAGACAATAAATAATCCGGCCAGCGCGCAGACTACTGTGACAAATTTGCAAGAAGGAACTTATGTGTTTCAGTTAAAAGTGATAGATAATGACGGCGAAGAAGATGTTGATACGGTTACGGTAGTGGTTGCGCCACAGCCGACAACAACGGTGACTAAAAACATTACAATAGCGCTGGGTAATCTTAATACCAATGGTGGAGTAATTAGTTTTGATTTAACTCCAACCATCACTCCTGACGGCGGCTGGGATGCAAATTTTCCTCTAGGTTGCGTTACTTATTCGATAACAGGCAGTACGGATGCTAACGCTTATAATGATGGAGATCATGTGAGTATCACGGAAAATTTTTATTATAACGGCAGTCTTATTGCCACTTTGACTGTTGAAGCAGAGGTTCAGGATAGTTTTGGCAAACGATTTTACAATGTGTCATACACTCCGCCGGCTAGTCTGGTTCAGCTTACGAAGACAATTCCAGCACCACCGCCGCCACTGCCTTCTATAGTGCCTGGGTCTGGAAATAACCAATATGGTTTTGTGGATTATCAAAAAAACACTTTCAAATTTAGAATATTGCCGCATATTGATCTGGCGGTTGACAGTTTGCCGCTGACTACGCCGCTGGGCGTGGTGACGCTGGGTTTAGAAAATCGTCTGGAGATCGGTGTGGAATTTGTCACAGCCAGCGCGGACATACTTGGTTCAGCGCCTGCCGCTGTGATTAAAGAAATAGAAGATTTAGTGGACAGAGAAAATGCTGTAAATTTTGCTATAGCCAATAAATTTCAATTGTTTGCTGTGCTGGATTTATTAAAGATACCCGGACATATTACTGCTGGCCTGGAACTGAAAAACCGTTCTTATGCCGAGGATCGTTATTCCAGTTCATTGGAATATTTGCACGATATTAATTATCATGCTTTGCAAAGCGCTGCGGTCAAAATTACCGGTGGCTTTACGCAGACCGGAGTGGGTTTTTGGCGCAACGATCTTTTGGTAAATTTATTTCCTGCACCCAATGCCAAGATATCGAGGTTTACAACTGGCCTTAATTTGTTTGGCGAAGGCAGTGTTTTAGGCTTGGGGTTAAATCTAATCTGGCGGCCGCTGGGTTTTATGGAGTATAGTTTGTATACAGGTTTTCAAGATATTAAGCAGGCTAATTCTCTGTATGGCGCGCTGACTGCTAAAATTTATTTTTAAAAATCCAACAGAAAATATAGGTATATTTCTCTAAAACCTGGGTATATCTCTCCTTGAGGCCAAGCCTTTAAGGAAGGTTAAAGTGAGAATATTTAAGCAAATATGCTTTACTGCATTATTAAGCGGAATTTTATTTGCGGCTAACATGGCGGTAACCGAATCAATACAATCTTTTTCTGGCTTTGTTGCTGCTTTTGGCGATAAATATTCTGCCGACGGCGGACACAAATTGGCGCGTTCGGCTTCCGGCAAACTCCACGCAGTTTTTGCTGATACGCAAGGTGGTCATTATAAGATTGTGCGCGCTTATTCTGATAACGGTTTGGGTTTTACCACTGCTATTGTAACGGAAAACAAAACTGGCGCTATTGGTGCTTATATGTATTTTCCATCTTTAGCGGTTTCCGGCGAAGATGTTTATGTGGTTTATTCTGAAGCAGAGAGAAATGTAAGCAGAGGAATGCTGTCAATCATTAAATATACCGGCAATGGCGTTAATCAGCAGCATAGACAATTTTTCACGGAAAATACGGAAGATTTTTTTTATACGGATATTGTTTTGGACAAAGACGGGTACATTTATATTGTGGCGACTTTTATTAGCAATGCTCAGAAAATAAGAGTATTCCGCAGTAATGCGCCTAGAGATATTACGGCATTCACGGAAGAAATATGTACTTCCAATGCCTGGCCTGCCGCTTATCCTAAACTGTCTGTAGATCCGGCTAATAATGTTTATTTGACCTATGAGCTGCATTCTACTTGGGTGGTTAATTCCCCGAAACAAATTGCGGTTCATAAACGTATTAAAGTTGCTAATAGCGGCGTTTGGTCGCCGGCGGCAATGCTTGCGCAAAGTTTTCGCGCGCAGCATCCCGATGCCGTATTCCACAACGGTAAATTGTATTTAGTCTATTCGGAACAAGTGAATAATATAAATGAGAATTGTGTTTTACATTATCTGGTTTATGATAAAGATGATTTAAGCGTATTAGACGATAAAATAGTGCTCTCTGAAAAGAAAATTTATTCGCCGCGCTTGAGTTTTTCCGGCGACACGCCGTTGATCCAATACGTTGGCAGCGCTGATGGCAGTGTCTATCAAGTCAAGATGACTGCCGGCGATGCGTCGGGGTCAGTTTGGTCTGCGCCGCAGATTTTGTCGGACGCGTCTAACGCCGTATACGTGCACAATGTTGCTGATGTTGTTGCTGATACGCCGGATGTGCTCTGGTACAATACTTCGGACGAAAAAGTTTACTTTGCCAATAAAATAGATATACCGGATCTGGTTCCGCCAGCCAATGGCAGTGTAATAATTAATGGCGGCGAGGCGCTGACCAAAAACCCTGCACTGCAGTTAACTTTATTTGCGACGGACGCCGGCAGCGGCCTGGCCGAGATGAATATCAGCGAGACCAGCGCGTTTAGCGCGATTTGGCAGCCTTATGCGACAAGTCTTGAATATACCTTGATCGAGCAGACGCCCAATCAAGAAAAAACGATTTACGTTTGGTATAAAGACCACGCGGGGAATATCAGTGCGACGATATCGGCGAGTATAGAGTTGACCGACGCCGGCGGGAGCGGCGGCGCGGTAAAGATAAACAGTGACACTCCGTACACGAACACGCGGAATGTGACACTGACTTTTAGCAATAATCATGCCTTGGCGTATGACATGCGGGTTTCTGACGACGCTACAGCCAAATGGGTGAGCGTGAATACGACTTTGGCCTGGACATTACCATCCGGCGACGGAACGAAGATGATTTCTGTCGAGTACCGGAATCAGGCGGGGAATGTGACATGGAATGGGGCTGGAGACAGCATCGAATTGGACACTACCGCTCCGGCAGGCAGCTTGGAGATTAACGAAGGAGAGACCGCTACTGATAATGCCGTATTTAAATTGAAATTAACAGCGTCAGCTGACACAGTCAGTATGAATATCAATGAAACGGATGCCTGGAGTATTTGGCAAAACTATTCAATACAAACCAGCTATGCCCTGCTGGACACGGCGACTGGAAATAAAACGGTTTACGTCTGGTTAAAAGACCGCGCCGGAAATATCAGCGCGACAATTTCCGCTGGCATAATTCTGGAGGACACTGCCGGTAATACGGTTCCTGATCTTGCCGCTCCGGCTGCCAATGTGCCGGTCGGCAAAAAAATTTATGCGTACCCCAATCCCGCGCAGCCGCGCAAGGAAGATATAACGATCGCTTACAGCGCGGACAAAGACAGCGCGGTGAATATCTATCTTTACAATATACTTGGCGAAAAAATATGGTCGGCCTCCGGCTATGCCAGAGTCGGCGCGAAAAATGAGGTTATTTGGAACGGCCGTGATGCTTACGGCAGCGAGGCCGGCAACGGTGTATATATTTTGCTGCTAACCGATGAACGCAAGAAAATTTTGGCTAGAGGGAGGCTGACGATACTCGATGATTAGACGCGGCCTGGCTATATTGTTGTTTTCATTTTGTCTGGGCGCGGAACTGCGGCAGGCGGTTGCTCTGGATGCTTTGAGTATTGGCGCGGACGCTATGGCGCGCGGCGGCGCCTACCTGGCCGGCAGTCAGAGTAGTCATTACGGTTTTCAAAACTACGCTTTTTTAGCGCAAAAACCTGCGCCGCGCGTTTCCTTAACCGCCTTTGATCTGATCAGCGAAGTCAGTTATTTTTCCGCCGCGTACAGCCAGAATAATTTTGGTTTGGGCCTTTTGCGGGTGCAGGAGTCTGGCGGCGAGCTACGGGACAGCGCCGGTAATTTGCAGGGTGGAGAGATTAATTATACAGACAGCACTGTTTACGGCGCATATGGTTTTGCCGCTGGCCGGTACTCGTTTGGCTTGCGCGGCAAATTGCAAAGCAAATATTTTTCGGAAGCTGATATTTCAGCCACTGGACTGGCTCTGGATCTGGCCGGCGCATATCAAGCGCAGTCTTATCTGACCTTCGGCGCTGAGCTGGGCAATATTTTGGCGACGGATTTGTCCTGGTCAAACGGCCTGGCGGAAAATTATGGGCGGTCTTTGGGGCTGGGCGCGCTTTTCAAAATATTTGGCGCGGAGGGTTATTGGCCAAACTATAAACAGCCGCTGCAGGTGTATACGGATGTGCGCGCGGTGGAAATGGATTATTTTTGGCAGGCTGGCGCGGAGTACTGGCCCTGCAATTATATTGCTTTGCGCGGCGGTTTGAGGCAGACGCGCGATGTGCGTAACGAACAAAATGCTAAACTGCTGCAGTTTACCACCGGTGTGGGTTTTAATTACGCCAATGTTTATTTTGATTATGCGTATAATTCTGGCGACGACGTTGCGGAAAGCATCACCCATTTTTTTACACTCTCTTATTGGTGGGATACGCCACAACCACCGCCGGAAATTAAGCCGAACAAAAGTGCCGCGAGTGTCAAAGTGATTAAGAAAAAGACCGCCCAGAAAAAATACAAACGGACTTTCCGCGCCACTTTGAACAGCGCCGCGCTGTAGACTGCTTAATTTTGATTGGCCTTTTTTGTCCGAATATTTTCCAGAGCGATGTCCCGATTTTGCTTGGCTAAACCGCTGTCTGGATTGACCTTGAGCGCTTTCTGAAAACAAGCCAGCGCGGCTTCATAGTTTTGCAACTCGTTATTCAGGTAACTGCCGTAGCTGATAAAAATATGCTCATCTTCCACGCCGAGATCAATAGCCTTTTTCCAATCCACCGCCAATTCTTTTTGACTGGCTTGGAGATTTTTTTCTTTAAGCAAAGCGCGTCTTTGGTACAGCTTGCCGTCTTGAGGATTGAGTTTGACAGCGCGGTCATAATCCACCAGCGTGGCTTTGTAATTTTCCAGCCCGTAATACGCATTGGCGCGGTTGGCATAATACAGCGAATTTACAGGGTCTAGTTCGATGGCTTTGTTGTAGTCCAGCAACGCTTTTTGGTAGAGATAGATTTGAATATAAGCGTTCGCGCGGCCAAAATAACCAAGCTTGTCTTGGGGCGCAACTTGAATAGCCCGGGTGTATTCTTTGATCGCGCCGTTATAGTTACCGGCTTCATATTTGCGCAAGCCGCTGGCGTTGTATTTTTCCGCAGTGAGCGGTTTGGCGAAAATCACTGAAAATGCTTTCAGCATAAAAACCGCCGCGAGCAACAGAACGGCGGCAATTAAAATGATTTTTAACTTTTTCATGAAAATTCCTTCCCCTAAATTAGGCTTATTATAACACAAAAGCACACCAAAATTCCGTTAGAATTTTGCATTAGTCCGCCCAAACTGACGATATCTTTAATGCAAGGGAGCAGGTTATGCGTAAGGTTATGCTAATGCTCTTGTTGGCGGTTTGGGGTTATGCCGATGTTTTTTCCGGCTGTGTTGTCCGCAGCGGCAAGTGGGACAATTATGGCTTTACGGTACGGCTTTACAATACCGCGCGGTCTTACTCGACCGTCACTGCGGTCAATGGCAAATTTACGCTGGATATTCTGCCGGCTGATTACAAAATATCTGTGGCGGATCAAAACGGCGCGCTCATTGCAGAAGAACAAATTCCAAAATTTACTTCTGATTATTTGCTGCGTCTGACCGGCGCGAAAGCTAAAGACAATCTGCTCTTAGCGCTGACCACGCTGGTAATAACGGCGGCCATGTTGCTGCTGGCGGTCCTGGTCTGGGTTGTCAAACGTCCGGCGCGGCGCTCCGTTTGTTTGCTGTTGCTGGCCGGTAGTTTTGCTCTCTATACCGCCACCGACGCCGCGCAGGATCTGCTGGCTTTGAGCGGGTTAGAGTCGTTGGCCGGCGCTTTGTTTTTCTTGAAACACATCGGTCTAGCTTGGTTCGGTTATTTATTTTTCCGTTTTTGGCGTACCGACTTTAGCTGGCTCCGGCTGCTGCCCTGGTCCGAGACGCTGGTCATCTGTACCTGGCCGATATTAGGACTGGACAGCACGTTTGAAAATTTTTGGCTTTTTAGTTTTGCGCAGCTGCGTCTGCTGATCATGCTGCAATTATTTTTGTTTCTGCTGACCGGCATTCTGACCGTTTTCTTGCGCTGGCTGCGGGAAAAAGACAACTGGCGCAAACGCACTCTGGCGGTCACCCAGTCTGTTTTTGTAGCGCTGCTGTTCTTGTTTGGCACGCTGGTGATCTGGCCGCTGCTCTACCGCCAGGGCGCGGAATTTTTTGACCGGCAGTATATTTTGACCGCGCTGATTTTCGGCTTGATTATTTTTGTCTGGCTGTCCTGTGCGGAAATTTACCAGCATGTTTTTCAAACGCAGTTATGTCTGGAGCGGCAGGAGCGTTTGAGCGCGCTCGGCAAATTAGCTTCCGGCTTGGCGCATGAGATCAAAAATCCGCTGGCAGCCCTGCACAATCTAGTGTCTGTTTTGCCGGAAAATTACCGGCAGGCCAAATTTCGCGCCGAATTTATGGAGATTGTGCCGCGACAGATCGAGCGGATCAATCATCTGGTGTCCGGCTTGCTGGATTTGAGCCGCGCCGGTGATGGACAAAAAGTAAAATTTAATCTCAGCCAGCTTTTGGAAAAAAGTCTGGCGTTGCTGGCCGGACAGGCCGTTAAGCAAAATGTCCGCCTAGCGAAAAGTATTGCGCCGGATATTTGGTTCAGAGGCCAGCCCGGCGCGCTGGAACAGGTTTTTCTAGATTTAGGCCTCAATGCTCTGCAGGCCATGCCTGCAGGCGGAGTCTTAAAAGTAGCGCTCAAAGAAGACAAAACCTTGATCTTTCAGGATAACGGCTGTGGCATCAGGCCGGAAATCTTGCCGCAGATTTTCGATCCGTTTGTTACGACCAAAAAATCCGGCACCGGCCTGGGCTTGAGTATTGTCAAAAAAATTCTTGACGAACACAGGGTTAAAATCGAAATTGTCTCCCAATGGAAACAAGGCGCGGCGGCGACTTTATTTTTTTACTAGCTGTCCGGCTAGTCTGCGCAAATGCCGGTCAGCGGTGGACTCCAGATATTGGGCGGCGTCCAGCGGCAGCGCGTAGCCGCGTCTTTTAGCCCAGGCCAGATATTTGCGCACCAGCCACGGGTCCTCGGAGGCGCGGGTCCAAAATCCGGCAAAAAGTTCCGCCCAGTCCGGCTGCAGATCCAGCAGACCAACGGCAAATTCCGTATCGCTTGACCGCGCTTGGAGCAGTTGTTTTTTTTCAGCCGCGCTGCTTTTTTGCCAAAAGATTTCCAAAGCGGCCTGCCGCAAATATTTATTGGCGTGTTCTAGAAATTTGGCAATTGTCGGCGCGGGCTGTTCGGCGAGATTGTTCTTGAGAGTTTCCAGCTCGGCGGCGGATAAAAAATTTTTATCCGTCAGGTCCGGTGGCGCGGCATTTAACGGAGCTTGTTTTTGGCCGCAAAAATTGCAAAACTTAGCCTCACGGTTGATGAGTTTTTGGCAGGAAGGACATTTTCTTTGCGCGCCGGCCATAAGCTGTCAATTATTATATGTTATAATTTTTTGATGCGCAAAGGTTTTGTTTATGTCCGTTTGCAGATTTATTTTACGCTGCTGGTTTTGGTTATCGGCGGCGCGTTATTTCTAACCTGGACTGTTTTGCAAAAAAATTTGCGCCTGCACGCGCAACTTAAAGAAAATCTGCTGGTGCAGACTGTTTTGGACAGAATAGTTGAAGATTTAAAATACGCGGACAGCGTGACGGTTTATCCCGACCGCGCGGAGTTTGTGAAAGACGACGTGGGATACATTTATTTCTTAAATAACTGGCGTTTAACACGGCGCAAAGACGCCAATCTTTATTTGACGCCGGCTAAAATTATTTTGCGAGAATTGTCTTTTGCGCAGGAAAATGGCTTGCTGTGCTTGGTTTTGGCTGGAGAAAATCAGCGCTGGGAAAGGATAGTGCGACTTTGAAAAAAGGAATTATCCCCTCACGAGTAGTAAAAGCGTATCTGGCTGGCCAAGCCAGCCAGATACCTAAAAAGAAAGAAAGTGCGTGTCAGGGGATAATTCCGTTGAAAAAAGGTTTTGCTTATCCGGCGGCGCTGTTTATTTTGAGCATTTTGCTTTTGGCGGCGGCGTATTTTTCCCTGACGCTGGGTTTTTGGCGGCAGAGTATGCGCGCGGATCTGGCGGCGTTGCAAGCGCGTCAGATGGCTGAGAGCGCGGCAGTGTATTATAGAGAAAAACAGCCGGCGCTCGCGCGGCAGCAGGGCAAATTAAAAATTGACCTTGACGCTCTGCTGGCGCTGGAGGGAGTAGAGTTTGCTTTCGACGGAGCCGGCTTCCGCCTCGTGGCAGTCTTGAACGATATTTATTTTGTCGGTTATGCCGGATTACCAGCCGCGCCGCGGGCCGTCTATGTGTTGTATACTAAAGATGGGGGAAAATTGCAGCCGTGGCGCGAATAATATTTTTTTGTTTATGTTTGGGTCTGCTCTGGGCGGAGTATTTGCCAAATAAAATTTTGGTGGAGTTAAAACCGACGGACAAAACCATCCAATCTATAAGCATGGCGGATGTTTCGCCAAGGCTGGAAAAGTTGCTGAATAATTACGGCGCGGTGGAGATTAAAAAGGTTTCAACTGCTGCGCCGCGTGGCCATGGTCTATTGCAATCCGCCGCCAGTCCTCTAGCCAATTATTACTCTGTGGAGTATCCCTCTTCTATAAACGTAGAAATGCTGGTCGAGATTTTGAAAAATGACCCGGAAGTTGCCGATGCTCAGCCGGTCTTTATATATAGAATACAGGCGGTGCCGGATGACAGTGATTACTCTAAGCAAGCCTGGTATTTTAATTTAATCAACGCGCCGGCTGGCTGGGATATTGCTACTGGCAGCGCGGCGCTAAAGATAGCAGTGATTGATTCCGGCGTTACGCCGCACAGCGATTTAAGTCTCGATATCGCGGGCTGGCGGGATTTTGTAACTCCGAGCAACACATCCCCTGTGGATCCTAACGGTCATGGCACTAGTGTGGCCGGTCTGGCCGCGGCGATTGGCAATGATGGTAAAGGCATAACAGGTCTAGATTGGAATGCCAAGATCCTGCCAATCAGAGTTATGAATGATGCAGGCATTGGTGATACACAGACTATTGCGGAAGGCATAGAATATGCCGCGGACCAAGGCGCCGATGTTATCAATATGAGTTTAGGCGGACCCAGCGACGGTCGGGATAATTTTCTGAAAAAAGCCTGTGATTATGCTTTCGGATGCGGCTCTATATTGGTGGCTGCAGTTGGTAATATTGAAGGAAATATCCACGCGGATACAATTGTTTATCCGGCTGCTTACGAAAACGTGCTTAGCGTGGGCAGTGTGGATAACAACGGCGATCGCTCTAGTTTTTCGGTCAAAAATCCTGATGTGATGGCGCCGGGGCGCGGTATATATTCTGTGGATAAATCTGGCGGACATACTTCTGATAGCGGTACTAGTTTTGCCGCGCCGCTGGTCAGCGGTCTGATGGGTTTGCTGCGCGCCCAGGACCCGCAGTTGAAACCGCAGGAGGCTATGGAAATAGTCAAGAAAACTTCTAAACCGGCCGGTAATCCTACGGAGTACGGCTGGGGAATTATTGATGTTTATCATGCGCTGACCAGGACCCCTTACTCCCGCGCCGGTGGCGGCGGCAAAAACCTCAAGGTTCTTTCCGCGCCCAATCCGACACAGAAAACCGTGAATTTTTCTTTTCCGCTGGACGAGCCCGTGGATAACGTGCGGATTTATATTTATGATCAGCGCGGCCGCAAAGTGCAGGAGCTGGATTACGGAGCGAGTTTGCTGGGCGGCATGTATGTAACGCCGGAATGGGATTTGCTGGGCGCCGACGGCAAAACCTTGGCCAACGGCTCTTATATTTATGTGGTCAAAGCCACGGCCAGAGACGGCTCGGTGAGCTACGGAAAAAATATTTTGAGTGTTGTGCGCTAACTCTGTTTGGCTTCGTTCCAGTATTTGTCCAGCTCCGCCGCCGAACAGTCTTTAAAATCTTTTTGGTCTTGCCGTAGTTTTTCCTCTATCCAGCGGAAACGAGTCTCAAATTTGCCGGTGGCTTGGCGCAGGGCGCTTTCGGCGTCAATATCCAGTCGGCGCGCCAGATTGACCAGTGAAAAAAGTATGTCGCCAAATTCATCTTGGATTTTTTCTGGCACGGCTTCTTCAAATTCGGCAATTTCTTCTTTGATCTTTGCCAAAACCGACTGTGTTTCCGTAAAATCAAATCCAACCCGCGCCGCTTTTTTCTGTACTTTTTCCGCGCGGAATAAAGCCGGTAAATTCAGCGGCACAGAATCCAAAATACTGCGCGCGGCTTGCTGGCTCTTTTCCGTTTTTTTGATTTGTTCCCAGTTTTGCCAGATCTCGTC
>JAITIE010000098.1 GCA_031279615.1 Candidatus Margulisiibacteriota bacterium
GTATTCCCTGATGTTGACGCGATAGAAAATATCCGCCAAAACGGCGGCGTGTATGTCAATAAACCGGTGGTGGTCAGCGGTAATGTTATCACGGCTGACGGTCCGGCTGCCGCTGAAGAATTCGGCAAGGCCATGGTGAAATATCTAATGCTATGAATAAATTTCATTTTTGGCTGGGGATCGTGGTTTTGGCCGCCGGCCTGTCCGCGCAACCGGTGGTCGTCAGCAGCAACATAACGGATCTTGGCGCCGAGTTAGAAACGGTCAGCAGCGACATACTGGAAGTTACTTTTAACCGTTTGGTGGAAGAAAAAAACACCAAGATATTTTACGATTTATCCGTCGGGCTAAAACCGCTGAAGCTGCGCGCCGACTTTGCCCGGTTGAGCTATCATCCTGACCTGGCGGTTGCCTTTCATCCGCGCTTGAGTTGGTTTGACGTTCCTGTTTATTATGCGCCGACCATGATTTTAGATTACCGGCCCAACGCTTTCTCGATTCCGGCGCCTCTGCCAGAATTTGGAAACAATATTTTCAGTGGCGCTTACTGGCGTTGGAATGTCAATTATTTCTGGCAGGATAATTTATATGGCAATCTGCATTTTGGCCAGGCGGAGGAAAAAGGCGCGGGTTACGGCTTCCAGCAGATTGTGCGTTTTTCTGATGCTTCGCAAATGACTTATATTAACCAAAACTGGCAGTACTGGCCGACGCAGGAAGAGTTTTCCTGGGAGTATTCTTTTTTGGAAATTCCCTCTTTCAATGCCAAATATGCCGACCGGATTCGCAATGAATTTAATTCTCTACGGATAACCAGAATTAACTATGAGGAGCACGGTGAAGATTTGCTGATGCGCGAGTTTGAACTGAGTTATATTGGCAATTTCAAATTAAACTGGCAGAAAGTTACTCTTTACACCAACAACATTTACGCGTCTATCAATGAATTGACCAGCGCGCAAGCGGGGTACCGCTGGGCTTCGCTGTCGGAGCTGTACAGGGAATACGAAGTGCCGTATCTCGAAGAATTCAGGCCCGGCCTTGGTTACGATACGGTCAAATATTCGCTGCATCCGTACAGCTGGCATCGTGTCTATAGTTATATCGAAGGGCAAAAAAAATTCTGGCTCTGGACTGGCGATTGGCGGGTGACTGATTATATCGACCAGCGCGGCGGCTCGCCGTTTAATTATGATAATGAGGAAAATTATGATGACAATGTGCGCACGATGGTCTGGTTGAATTTGTGGGGCTTCGATCTAGGACAGACCGTGCAATACTCTATCTACCGCGGCAGCATCTACACGATGATTTATTTCCTGCGCTTGAAAACCAGCAGCTGGTTTATTGATTTCAGTTATAATCGAACAAAAGAAGAATGGGGCGTCAGCGGACAGATGATTAATTTTTGAGCGGAAATAATGTTGCGGAAAATTTTTATCAGCGCGATCGAGACTAGCGGCGACCTGCATGCGGCGCGGCTGGCCGCGGCGCTCCAAAGGCTAGCCCGCGGAAAAATAAAATTCAGCGGCTTCGGCGGCGAGTCCTTGCGTGAAACAGGAGTGGAAATTCTGGCTGATCTGACCAGCCGCAGCACGGTCGGTTTGCTTGAGCCGCTGCGGCATCTGCCGGCTTATTTTTGCGCTTTAAACAAATTAAAAAAATATCTGCGTCGCAATAGACCGGATTTGTTTTTGTGCGTGGACGGGCAGGGCTTCAATCTGCCGGCCGCTCAGTACGCCAAGAAATTGGACATTCCGGTGGTTTACTACATCTCGCCGCAGGAATGGCTGTGGGGTACGCCAGCCGCCGGAAAAAAAGTCGCCGCGGTTTGCGATTTGATAATCTCGATCTTTCCCGGGGAACACGCTTTCTACAAAAAGTTAGGCGGACATAGTGTGTACAACGGACATCCTTTGAGCGAGATCGTCGCGCGGCATGTAGAGACGCAGTATACTGCGTCTCTACATGCCGCGGACAAGCCGCTGGTCGCTTTGTTTCCGGGCAGCCGCCGTCAGGAACTGGCCAATCTTTTGCCGGTGTTCCGGCAAATCGTCAAATTGTCGCGCGGCCGTGAACAATTTGTTATCGCCGCGGCCAGCGCCTACTGTTTAAAAACTCTGCGCAAACAAATTAAGAATATCCCTGTGGTCTATGGCGAAAATTACGCGCTGCTGGCCGCGGCGGATATTGTTTTGTCAGCCACTGGCACGATTACGCTGGAAGCGGCTTTGCTTGGCACGCCGATTATTGCCGTGTACAAATTTCCTAAATTTTCTTACTGGCTGATTAATAAATTGTTGGCAAAAAAAATTCCCAAATACAAGGCTTTGCCTAATATGCTGGCCGGTAAAGAGATTATGCCGGAGCGCATCCAGGATTTTACCGCGGAGAGTTTATACCGCTTATTAACAGCAACACTCTACAACGAAAAAAAACTGCAAAAAATCAAAACCGAATTTCGGAAATTAAGCGCGCGTCTCTCGGCTAAGGACGTTTTGAAAAAAAACGCCGCGGCAGTTTTGGGCTTGCTTGAAGTTAAATCTTGAGCATAGTGTTTTTGTAATTTTTGCCTCCCCGTGTGTTTACAAAGCAACAAAACAGGTTATAATTACCGGTATGATTGGTAAGAATAATTTTGTAACTGCCCCCCCCCCATTTTTAGCATAACTGCGCCAAAAAATAGGCGTCACTGGTTCTTGAACAGTTCACGGATTTTCTCAACGTTGCATAGCGTTTTGAGTATAGCTTGGTGTCCGTATGCCCGCTGAACAACTCGCGCCGCGGGCATAGCCAAAGCGAGTCAAAACAAATCGAAGTAACCAAAAAAGTAACGGGAGTTAATTATTGTGAGAAAACAGGCGCTGAACATTTGCAAGTCTATAATTAAATGGTTTCGTAAACCTATAGTTAAACTATTGGGTTTTAATTTGGTCAACAAACACACGGGTGTTTATACAGCACAGGATATAGCTATTGCCCAAAACTTTAGCAAAGTCATTAAGAATATTTTGACCTGTAGCGAAACAGAACTACATAGCTATGATTTTATTTTACGGCAAGTTACTGATTGTAAAATTGCAAATATGCCAGGAGGCCCTGGCGGAGAAAATTTTGGCAAATGGGAAAAATATATTAATCCGTCCGGCATAGGTTTGATACAGTCTCCAGGGGAATTTGCCGAATTTGCGTTGTATTTAACAGACTTAAAAATTCAAAATGCCGTAGAAATTGGCGTTTGCTATGGACTGACCGGTTATTTTTTATGCGCATTGCTTCAGCGGGTCAATCCGTCCGTGAAATATTATATGGTGGATATATCAGAAAGCAATTTGTTTTGTTTCGATTTGTTTGCGAATATTTTGAATATTAAAAAATACATTCCGGCCACTTCAGAGTTTTTCGAGGGAGAAAAATTTGATTTTGTTTTTATAGACGGCGACCATAGTTATCAAGGCGTTACGGGGGATATTTTAAATTTAGGACAACATGCTCAAGTTTGCGTGGCGTTTCATGATGTTTATGGACATGAGTATGATGGCCTATCCGGTGGTGTATGTCGGGCTTGGCAGGAATTTATGGCAAACTATAAAGAACGATTTAAAGCAAAGGTATTTTCTGAGTATCCAGATAAATGGCTGGGTATTGGCGTTGGTGAGAAAATTTGATTTTATAATTCAACCGTGCGCGTCGCCGTTTTCTCCGCAAACACTTTGTCGTGTTCGACGAAAAGCAGGGTCGGTTGATATTGAAGAATCAGATTTTCAATTTGGATCCGTGACAGCACGTCGATGAAATTGAGCGGCTCATCCCAGATATAGAGATGCGCGCTCTCGCATAAACTGCGCGCCAGCAGAACTTTTTTCTTTTGACCGCCGCTGAAATCCTGCAGGTTTTTCTCGAACTGTTCACGGCTAAAATCCAATTTACGCAGAATTGCTTTGAATAAACTTTCCTCTAGCTGATATTGCTCCGCGTAGTCCTTGAGTCCGCCGCGCATCTGCGTTGTGTCCTGTGGAATATAAGAGATTTTGAGGCCGGACGGAACTTTTAATTCTCCGGTGTGCTGAATTTTCTCGCCGAGAATTAATTTTAGCAGGCTGGATTTGCCACAGCCGTTGCGGCCTTGCAAATGGATTCTCTCGCCAGCGCTTAAAGTAAAATTTAGTTTGGTAAAAATCGGCTTGTCTGCATAAGCGATGGACAAATCGTTCATTTCGATTAACGGATTTTGGTGAAACACCAGCGGCCGCAGTTTCAAATCCTCGGCGGTCTCGATATTTTTAAGCAGCTGCGCTTTGGCGGTAATTGCCGTTTTCTGACGCCGCTCGGCGTTTTTGGCCAGCCGCATCATTTTCGCGGCTTTGTGGCCGATGAACCCTTTGTCATAAGCCGCGCCGCTGCCTTTGTCGATGTGATATTTGCCGCGCTCGGTCTTATCCGACCAGCCGGCCAGGCGTCTGGACGCTTCCTGCAAATGACGAATATCTTTTTTAAGTTTGGCATTTTCGGCCAGCTCAAAATTATCCTGAGCTGTTTTGTTCTGCTGCCACGAAGAAAAATTGCCGCGCTGCACCTCAAGATTGGCGCGGTTAATTGCCAGCACATGGTCAATGCAGGAATCCAAAAAATGCCGGTCGTGCGAAACGAGGATAAAACCTTTTTTGCGGTTCAAATATTGGGCGACAATTTCCCGCGCTTCCAGGTCGAGATGATTGGTTGGCTCGTCGATGAGCAAAAAATTATTTTCTTTGAGGAATAAAACCGCCAGCATAATTTTGGCCTGCTCGCCGCCGCTCAAAGCGCTGAACGTCCTGGTCAAAACAGCCGTGTCGAGATTTAAAAGAGACAATTCTTTTTCCAGCCGCCAAAGCTCATAATCGGGATAAATTTCTGCCGCCGCGGCCAGCGCTGTTTGGTTTCTGTCCCGCACTGTATACGGAAAATAAGCGAAATCAACCGAGGCATTGATTTGTCCGCGGTAAGCGTATTGCCCCAGCAGCAATTTCAGAAAAGTTGTTTTGCCGCGGCCATTGCGTCCGATGAAGCCGAGTTTCCAGTCCGTGTCTATGGCGAAGGAAACATTTTCAAAAATATTTTCAGGACTGCTTTCGTAACGTCGCCGCTTATGCGGCTTGTTGTTCTTCCTTAACTTCGCTGCGCTTGTTAAGGTCGAGTAGGCGAAAGTTAAATTGCTGATATTGATGAGCGACATTTTTCATACTCCTTACGCCTGCTCCAGAAGTTCCTGCGCGTGAGCGGCGGCGCCGGATTGTCCGCCGCCAGCGCCTTGTTCCAACAACTCTTGCGCATGGGCGGCGGCGCTCTCCGTTATTTTGCCGGAAAGCATGCGGGCGATTTCCCGCTCGCGGGCGGTTTTGTCCAGCGGCAGGATATTTACGGTGGTAGTGTCGGCGGTGGCGGATTTTTCCACGCGCAGATGATAATCGGCGCGCGCCGCAATTTGCGCCAAATGCGTGATGCAGATGACCTGATGTTTGCGCGCAATGCTGTGTATGGCTTCCGCGATGGCCAGCGCGGTTTCGCCGCCGATGCCGGCGTCTATTTCATCAAAAATCATCGCTGAGCTCTGGTCTTGTTCGGCCAGAATTTTGCGGATGGCCAGCATGACGCGCGAGATCTCGCCGCCCGAAGCGATTTTGGCCAGCGGCTTGACCGGCTCGCCGGCGTTGGCCGAAATGAGAAATTCCACCGCATCCAGACCGTCCGCCGCGTAATTGCCGCGCGTGAAATTTATTTTAAATTGCGCGCGCGGCATACGCAGAGCCTGCAAAGCGCCGATAATTTTTTGCTCCAGCTCCGCGGCGGTTTTTTGCCGACATTCGGACAATTCACCGGCGGCCTGCAAATATTCTTTTTCCGCCGCTGTTAGATTTTTCTCCAGCTGGGCCAGCCGGTCGTCCGTGTCTGCCAGCCCCGACAGCAGCGTTTTTAACTGGTCGCGTTTTTTGATTAACAAGGACGAAATATCTTCTTCCTCAAGCTGTTTGAGATGCTTGCGCTTGAGTTTGTTCAGCAAATCCAGCCGCTCGTTAATTTCGTCCAGTCTTTGCGGCGAGAATTCCAAACGATTTTCATATTCGGTCAAACTGTCGTGAAAATCCTCAAAATCCAGGCTGAGCGTCTCGGCTTTATCAGCCAGATTTTGCAACGCGGTTTCCTTGCCAGCAACCTGCGCCAATTTGCTTTTGTTGTAGCGCAGGCCGTCTCTCAAACCGACGGTTTTTTCCGCGATGCCGCGCACGACTTCGGCGATTTCCGTGAAAGAATCCAGCCGACTTTTTTCCGTTTTTAATTCGGCGTATTCTCCGGCTTGTAAATTGGCGTTTTCCAGCTCGGTTAGCTGAAAATTTAAAAAATCTTTTTCTTCCTGCCGCAGGTCGCGGTTTTGTAAAAGCAAATCGTATTCTTTTTTAACCGCGTGGTATCGGCCAAAAATCTCCCGCACCGCCGCGCGGAGATTGCTTTCAGTAAAAAGGTCGAGTATTTCCAGATGATTTTCAGGGTCGATCAAAATTTGGTGCTGATGCTGGCCGTGAATGTCGATCAGGTAACGCGAAATTTTTTTTAACTCGGCCTGCGTGACAACACGGTGATTTATCTTGATTAGATTCCGGCCGTTGAGCGAAATTTCCCGCGTGATAATCAACACATCGTCTCCGGTATACCCGTCGAGGC
>JAITIE010000057.1 GCA_031279615.1 Candidatus Margulisiibacteriota bacterium
GTTTCGCCGAGCATTATGGCCGCGCTGTAAAAAGCAAAAAAAATAAAAAACACATACAGCGTTGCAAAGACTGGCGCGAGAAAAATCCCGATTCCGGTGCCGAGCAGCGCCACGAAAGCAACCGGCGCGAGGAGCAATCCGCAGAATCCGCTGACCAGAGCGCTGGGCCATTTGACGCGCAAATATTCGCCGACGTTTAAAATATTTGGCCGCAGAAAATACAAAAAGAAAAGACCTAAAATCACGAAACTCAGGTAAATCCAAAATAAACCGCTGTGGAAATTAAAAAAAATGCGCCAGTGCGCCAGCGCGCGCAAAGCCGCCTCGATAATTATTTGGCCGCTCAATAGGCCTTTTTCCGCCCAAACAAGCAATTCGCGCATAAAATAATTTTACCATAAAACACCCCGCGGGGGGCTTCACATTTTGCGGATAATGGTGTAACATTACCCCCCGTTTTGTGAAAAATTGACACGGGAGAGTTTTTAGGAGAGGCATGGCAGGCGACGCAATAGAAGTATCAGGCACGATTATCGAATCTATGCCGAATGCAATGTTTCGCGTAAAATTGGAAACTGGCCAGGAAATTCTGGCGCACGTTTCCGGCAAAATACGGAAAAATTTTATCCGCATTTTGCTGGGCGACAAAGTGCGCGTGGAGCTTTCGCCGTACGATTTGACCAGAGGCCGCATAACATTTAGGGATAAGTAAATAAATGAAAGTAAGAGCATCGGTAAAAAAAATCTGCAAAGACTGCAAGTTCATTAAACGCAAGGGCGTGTTGCGCGTGATTTGCAAAACCGCCAAGCATAAGCAAAGACAAGGATAGGGAGAACAAATGGTACGTTTGGCCGGCGTGGATCTGAAAAATGACAAAAGAATAGATGTGGCTTTGTGTTACATTTACGGCGTCGGCCAGAGTTTGAGCCGCAAGATTTTGCAGAGTACCGGCGTGAAACCGGAGATTCGCGTCAAGGATTTGTCCGAGCCAGACGTGGTCAAACTGCGCGACGCTCTGCGCGAGTATACTGTCGAGGGCGATTTGCGCCGCAAGGTTACGCTCGACGTGAAACGACTGATTGAGATCGGCTCGTACCGCGGACAGCGCCACCGCAAGGGTCTGCCCTGCCACGGCCAGCGTTCCCGCACCAACGCGCGCACCAACCGCAAAGGTCCGAAGCGCACGGTGGCCAATAAAAAAATAGCGACGAAATAATTTAGGAGCAGTGATGGCAGAAAAAGAAAAGACGGCGGTCAAGACCGGCAAGGAAAAGGCCAAGAAAAAAATAAAAAGAAATATAGCCAAGGGCGTGGCGAGAATTAAATCCACTTTCAATAATACTATCGTGGCGATTACTGACGCGCAGGGTAATGTGGTGTCCTGGGGCTCGGCGGGCTGTGCTGAATTCAAAGGCTCCAAAAAAGGCACTCCGTTTGCCGCGCAGCAGGCTTCGGAAATCGCCGCCAGCAAAGCGCGCGAGCAGGGCATAGTCGAGGTGGATGTGGAGGTCAATGGGCCGGGTTCCGGACGCGAGACCGCGATCCGCGCGTTGCAGTCTTCCGGCCTGCGCGTCCTGTCGATCAAAGACGTGACGCCACTGCCGCACAATGGCTGTCGGCCGCCAAAGAAAAGAAGAGTATAAGGAGAAAAGAATTTAATGGGCAAACATAAATTAGCAGACTGCAAACAATGCCGGAGAGAGGGCGAGCGGCTTTTGCTCAAAGGCAGTCGTTGCAATTCGCAAAAATGCGCTTTGTTGCGTCGCAAGACAGCTCCGGGTATGCACGGCGCGGCTATAAAAAAGCAGTCCGAGTACGCGGTGCGTCTGCGCGAAAAACAAAAATTGCGCCGGATTTTTGGCATATCAGAAAAACAGCTGTGGCATTGCTTTGAAAAAGCCCACCGTACGCCAGGTGTTACCGGCACTTTGATTTTGCAGTTTTTGGAGCGGCGCCTGGACAATATCGCTTATCGTTTGGGCTTTGCCGCGTCGCGCAAACATGCCAGACAGCTCGTCAAGCACGGCCATTTTCAAGTCAACGGCAAAAAAGTTGACCTGCCGTCGTATCAGGTCAATCCCGCTGATAAAATTTCGATCAAGCCGTCCTCGCAAAAATCTTTCAGCTCGGCGCTGGAGAGATTAAAAGAAACGCAGTATCCGGCCTGGCTGAAATTTGACCAGACCGCTGGCGCCGGTGTCGTGGTCGCTGTTCCGGAGCGCGAGGAAATTGATTATCCGATTGACGAACAGCTCATTGTTGAGTATTACGCGAAATAGTTAGGGAGCAAATATGGCAATCAAAGCGAGAGTAAAATACGAGGAAGTCGAGCCGAATCACGGTGTTTTTACAGCGGAGCCGCTGGAGAGAGGCTACGGCGCGACTTTAGGCAACGCGCTGCGGCGTATTCTCCTGTGTGCGCTGGACGGCGCGGCGGTCAGCGGTGTGCAAATATCCGCGCTGGATAATATCGAGGAAGATGAACTGGAAGTTTTGGCCAATATCAAAAATCTGGCGCTCAAGTCTTATGCCGAAGAGCCTCTGGAGCTGACTCTAGAAGCTAAAGGCGAGGGTGTGATTACGGCGCGCGATATTCAGCACACCAGCGATATTGAGATTTCTAATCCCGATCTGCATATCGCCACGATTAAACGCGGTGGCAAGTTAAATGTCGCGCTGACTGTGGAAAAAGGCGTGGGTTATCAGATCGCTGACGAGGAAAACAAAGAAGGCAAGGTGCGCCTCAGCGCTTCTTATTCGCCGGTCGTCAAGGTTGACCATAGGGTGGAGCCAGCGCGTGTCGGCAAGAGTTTGGATTATGACCGGCTGATTTTGGAGGTTTGGACCAATGGTGTGGCGCCGCCGGAAGAAGCCGTGCGACGCGGCTCGCAGATTTTTAAGAATCAAATGGACGCGCTGTTGCAAAAAACTGCGGACAATTTGCGCGTAGCTTACGCGGTCGGCGGAGATAAATACTCCGGTGTGCTGACGGTCGAGCCTCTGGAAAAAGGTTACGGCACAACGCTGGGCAATTCTCTGCGCCGCATTTTATTGTCTTCGATCGAGGGCGCGGCGGTTACCGCGGTAAAAATCGAAGGCGTGGATCATGAGTT
>JAITIE010000006.1 GCA_031279615.1 Candidatus Margulisiibacteriota bacterium
TACGACCAGGAAGATGTTTTGTCTTTGCAGGCTTACACGGGGCAGACCCAGGCGCAGGTTTTGAAAATGCTGCAAAGAGCCGGCGTGACTTCGATCGTGGTGCCGGAGGACACGCTGAATAATTTGACGGCGCGTGGTTTGGCCACCTGGGTGACCGGTCAGGATTTGCTCAATATGGCGCGTTTCGGCCAGATCCAAAATCCGGTTTTACTGACTTTGATTCGTTCCACTGATATAGTCCCGGAAAATAATTACATCATGGTCGATCAGGTCGCCACTTTTCAGCGCGCGCAAAATTCGCTGATCAATGACTTGGGGGCGGAGCGGGCCAGAGTGGCCGGGCGTAATATTATTGAGATCCGCGGCCAAGTGGACAATCTTGGCAATATCGGCCTCGGCATCGACGAACAGATCGTCGAAAATCTAAAAATTTACAAATTTCAAATTATTCCCAAATTGGCTGACAGCCGCCGCATTGACTCTGTCTCGTTGGGCTTGAAGATCGATGCGGTCTGTGCGCTGACCGGCGCGCGCACGCTGATTTTCAGCGGCAATGAAATTTTGGGTCATGGCGGCAATCTGGCGCTGGTTGCGGAAAAAATGCAAAAAAATAATGTTAATTTTGGCGTGATCGAATTCTTAAATCAGAAAGGCTCACGTGCGCTGGCCGAGTATCTGCCGGGCAACAATATCGGTGTGCATACGGTAACTTCGGCGCAATTGCAACGTTTGACCAAAGAGCGTGCAGTGGATCGTTATTTACTGGCCACGCTGGACCGCGGCATGCGTATCTTGTATTTGCGCGCCTTTACTAATGAAAACTTGGCTGATGATTTACTAGACTATAATGAAAATTTTATTTCCTCGCTGAAAACTCGTTTGGAACGCCGCGGCACGACGATAATGCCAGTGGACAAAGTGTCGCTGGGTTTCGCTCCTGATCTTTCTATGATTCTTGGTGTTTTTATCTCAGTGGGTTTAGTGCCGGTCTTTTATTTTTTCCTGCGGCTGTTCTTTAAAAATCTGCCGGAGAATATTTTTTGGTGGGGTTTAGTTTTAACGCTCTTGCTGGATGCCGCTTTTTGGCATTTAAATTACTTTAATCAATGGCGGTCCTTAATGGCGCTGGCTGTGTCAATAGTTTTCCCAACTATGGCGATGCTGACCCAGCTGCCCAAAACCGACGATTGGCCGGCGGATAAAATAACTGTTCGCGAGACTTTGATTTTAGTTTTACGTATTGTCGGCATCACCATGCTTGGCGCGCTGTTGATTATCGCGTTGCTTTCCGACAGCTATCACATGCTGAAAATTTATCAATTCCGCGGCGTCAAATTAGCTTTCGGTTTGCCGCTGCTGATCGTGGCGTTTTATTATTTTATGTATCCTTACCGGATCAAATCACTGCGCTTTATTTTTAAGCGTTTTATGCAAAGTAAAGTCACCATAGGTTATGTGCTGGCCGGCGGCTGCGCTCTGATTTTTCTGGCTTTTTATTTCCTGCGCAGTGGCAATTATCAGCTGCCGGTTTTCAGCGGCGAGGCGGCCCTGCGTAATTTTCTCAGTTACGTCATGCTGGTGCGCCCACGCACCAAAGAGTTTTTGATCGGGTATCCGCTGTTGATCTTTATTTTTCATAATCTGGGCACGGTTATTGATTATCGTTACAAATGGCTGTTTTTTACGCTGGCGACTATTGCGCCGATTTCACTGCTCAATACTTTTTGTCATTTGCACGCGCCGCTGTGGGTCTCGCTGTTGCGTTCGGTCAACGGCCTGTTGCTCGGCGTGCTGATCGGTTATTTGCTGAACTGGGGCTACAGAACGGCGGAAAAGGTCTGGCGTTATATTTTCTAAGAATGTGAAAATCCTGCTGGCCGGTTATTATGGTTTTGGCAATCTCGGCGACGAGCTGCTGGCGCAAGCCGCGCGCGAATTATTGTCGGCTAAACACGACGTCACTGTCTGCCGCGCGCGCCGGAATTTCCTGCCGCTGCTGTGGAGAGCTGACTGCCTGTTTTTCGCCGGCGGTTCGTTATTTCAGGACGTTACCGGCCACGGTTTATCCGTGCTGTATTATTCCGCGTTGGCTCTCGCGGCCAAACTTCTCCGCAAGAAACTTTTTTTGGTTGCGCAGGGCGTTGGCCCGATCCGCGCGCCGCTCAACCGCTGGCTGACCCGCGCTGTCTTCCGGCGCGCGGACTTCGTCTCCCTCCGCGACCGCGAGTCCGCGGAGTTTTTGCGCTTGCCGCGCTGTTACTTGACCGCTGATTTATTATTCGCGGCCAAATTAAAGACAAAAAAAGCCGCGCGGCGGGAACAAATTGTGGTCAATCTCAAAAGAAACACACCCAGGATTTTGACGGAATTTCAGCCGGTCTATCTGGCCATGCAGCCGAGCGCTGATCAGGGACGTCCCTGCGCGTCGTCCGATTTTGCCGCCGCGCGGCTGGCGGTCGGTACGCGCCTGCATTTTCTGATTTTGGCGGTTTTGCATAATGTGCCGGCCGTCGGCATCGCTTATGATCCCAAAGTGGAAAATTTTTGCCGTAAATTCAGTCTGCCTTATGTGGCGTTAAACGAATTGGAGCGTCTGCCGCAAATTATCCGCCGTGAATTAGCCAAACTTGCCGCGACCAAAAAACACCTGGCGGTTTTGGTCAGACAGGAACAGCGTCTGGCGCGGGAGAGCGTAAAAATTTTGCTGGAGAAATTAAATGGCTGAAGTTTTGGGCACGCGCGTGGATATTATGACGCGGCGGGAAGTAGAGCAGAAAATTTCCGCTTATTTAAAAGTGAAAAGTGAAAAGTCGTGCTTTATAGTTACGGCTAATGCGGAGATCTGTTATCGCGCCGCAAAAGATCCTGAATTGCGCGCCGTGCTCAATTCCGCTGACCTTTGTCTGCCGGACTCGGTGGGCGCGCGCTGGGCTTTGCGCCGGCAGGGCATAGCCGCGGAGTTATACCCTGGTGTGGAGTTAGCTGAGTGGATTTTGCGGCAGGGTTTTAGCGTGTATGTGCTGGGCGCCAAACCGGAAGTTTTGGCCAGACTGCGTTTTCCTAATATAGTTGGCAAACATCACGGTTTTTTCGATGCTGACGCGGAAAAATCAATATTGGCGGAGATACAGAGACTGCAGCCGCAGGTTATTTTAGCGGCTCTGGGCGCTGGCAAACAGGAATTATGGCTGTCCCGCC
The DNA here is from genome assembly GCA_031279615.1 of Candidatus Margulisiibacteriota bacterium. Taxonomy (GTDB): domain Bacteria; phylum Margulisbacteria; class Termititenacia; order Termititenacales; family Termititenacaceae; genus Termititenax. The sequence continues at coordinate 3,199 of JAITIE010000006.1, forward strand.
ACAAAAACAGCCTGAAAAGCCTTTTGATTGGCGTAGGCGGGGCGATTGATGTTATCTCGGGGTGCAAGCGTCGCGCTCCTAAAATTTTCCGTAAGGCCGGTTTAGAGTGGTTTTACCGCCTATTGAGAGAACCTCAGAGGCTGTTCCGCCAGCTCAATTTATTGCGCTTTTGCCTGGCGGTTTTACGGGAAAAGCAAGGCGATTGAGCGAATATTTTGCCGTAAGCGCACATGCGGTACTCCGCCGGGCGCGGCGGCAAAGATATTCGTTAAAAAGCAACATTTTAGCGCGGCCAAATATCTTTACCCTCGCGAACACGGCGTAGCGCTGAAGGTTACGTTCGCTCCGGGCAAAATATTTGCCGCGCTTATTTAATTTAATACATCGAAAAAAACTCTTGCATTTTTTTTGCGGATTGTTTATAATGCGGTCATTAAGAGGTCAATTATTCATACCCCCCATTGATAATTGATCTCGAAAACAGCCCCGTCTCCGGACGGGGCTTCTTTTTTATATCTCTAACGAAAAACTACCTCTGTAAGAAGGTAGATGTAGTGATTCCGCATAGCGGACAGACGAAGTCTGAAGATACAACAAACCATGTCCGTAAGGGCATGGTTTGTTGATATAGGCGGCAAATGATATACTCCCGCCATGCGTATTTCCAAATTATTACTGCCAACACTCCGCGAGGATCCGGCCGACGCTGAGGTGATCAGCCACAAACTGCTCGTGCGCGCGGGGCTGATTCAAAAAGTTGCGGTGGGTATTTTCAATTATCTGCCGCTGGGCTGCCGCGTGATCCGCAAAGTGGAAAACATTATCCGCGCGGAAATGAACCGCGCTGGCGCGCAGGAAATTCTGATGCCGGCGGTGGTGCCTGCCGAACTCTGGCGCGAGTCCGGCCGCTGGCATAAATACGGCAAAGAGCTGCTGCGTTTCAAAGACCGCAAAGACGCGGAATACTGTCTGGGGCCGACGCACGAGGAAGTCGTCACTGCGCTCGCGCGCGCTTTCGTGCATTCCTACAAACAACTGCCGCTGAATCTGTACCAGATCCAGACTAAATTCCGCGACGAGCTGCGGCCGCGTTTCGGCCTGATGCGCGGGCGTGAATTTATTATGAAAGACGCCTATTCTTTTCATGCCGACGAGGCATCCCTTGATGCGGAATATCAAAACATGCGTGAAACATACTGCCGGATTTTCGAGGCCTGCGGTCTGCGCTACAAAATAGTAGAGGCGGACAGCGGCAATATTGGCGGCTCGGTCTCTCAGGAATTTATGGTGCTGGCCGAGAACGGCGAGGACGCGCTTTTGTCCTGCGCCCAATGCTCCTATTCCGCCAATGTCGAGGCCGCTGTCTCGGCTCCGCTCGGATACGCTCAAGGCAGGCCGCTCGACAGCCCAAACAAAAAAACAACCCTGGAAACAGCGCCGGGTGTTCGTGAAATTTCCACGCCGGATAAAAGAACTATCGAAGAAGTTTCCGCGTTCTTGAAAACGCCGCCGGAAAATCTGCTTAAAACTCTGATTTATTATTACAAAAGCAATGAGCGGGAAGACCATGTGGTGATTGTGCTGCGCGGCTGTGACCAGCTCAACGAAGTAAAGCTCAAAAATTATTTGCAGGCCGATATTGTCTTGCCAGCGGAGGACAGCGCGGTGCGGGAAATTACCGGCGTGGAGCCGGGTTTCTGCGGGCCGGTCGGCTTAAAAAAAGCCAGGGTTATCTCTGATGAATTGGTCAAAACTATTTCCGGCGGCGTGACCGGCGCGAATAAAAAAGACACCCATTTGCTCAATGTCGTGCCCGGACGCGATTTCGAGTTAAAAGAAACCGCCGATTTGCGGCTGGCGCAGGCTGGCGAAAAATGTCCGCATTGCGGCGCGCCCCTGGAAGCGGTGCGCGGCATCGAGGTCGGACATATTTTTAAGCTGGGTACGAAATATTCCGAGGCGATGCAAGCCACTTATCTAGACCAGAGCGGCGCGGCGCGGCCTTTTATTATGGGCTGTTACGGCATTGGGGTGGGGCGCACCGCGGCGGCCGCGGTGGAGCAGCATTTTGACGCCAGCGGCATTATCTGGCCGCCGGCTCTCGCGCCGTATCAGTGCGTGGTGATCCCGGCCAATATACGGGAGCCGGAGCAGGCGGCGGCCGCGGAAAAAATTTATCAGGAATTGCTGGCTGGCGGCGCGGAAGTTTTGCTGGACGACCGCGAGGAGCGCATCGGCGTAAAATTAAAAGACATGGAGCTGGTCGGCATCACCAGCCGCGTGGTGGTCGGCAAAGCCCTGAGCGAAGGCAAAGTAGAATTCCGCTGGCGTGCGGCTAAAGATAATGAATTACTGCCTGTGGCCGCCGCCGCCCAAACAGTTTTGGCGAGACTGCGGGCATGAAAGTTTTTTTGGCCGGATACAATCTTGACGCTGAGGTGATTGCGGAGTTAAAAGGCAATTCTCCGCGGCAGGATGTCACGCCGGAAACTCTGTCCGCGGCTTACGCGCGCATCTCCCGCGATCCGCGGCCGATCAATGAACTGCGGCAGGCGGCGCGCGCCGAAGTGGAAAAATCCCGCCGGTCTAATCAGACTATTATTTTCGGTCTCGGGCACAGTTCCGTGGCGGAGCATGCGGTTTTTAATTTTGATGTTCTCGATGTGAGCCGCCGCGCCATGGAGGAATTGGAAAAATTCCGCCTTTGTTCCTATACGGAAAAATCCCAGCGTTACATTACCCTGGACAACGCCTACATCACTCCGCCGGAAATTAACGACGCGCGCGTTGCGGCAGATTTTCATAAATTGCAGAAAAATTTGCTCGCCAGGTACGGGCAGTTTTACGAAAAACTGAAAATTTACGTCTGGAAAAAACATGCTGATCTGGCCGCCGACCCGAAAAATAAAAATTTATTGGACGGCTGGGCTAAAGAGGACGCGCGTTACATCACCAGTTTGGCCGTCAGCGCGCAGGCCGGCCTGACCGTCAACGCCCGCAGTCTGGAAAGGATGCTGCGGCGTTTTGCCTCGCACCCCCTGCAAGAAATCCGTGATCTAGGCACGAACTTGCACGCGCTGGTCAAAGATATTGCCCCGTCTATCATTAAATATCCTGAGGCTAATGCCTATGACCGGGACGCTTATGCGAATTTGCGCGCGTACATACAAAAAACCATCAAAAAAAATGGCCTTATTTCACATAAAACAAAACAATACCGGCTAATCGACTATACCAGAGACGGCGACGCCAAAATACTGGCCGCCTTGACCGCGAAATCGGCCAATCTGTCTTATCAGGATGCTCTGACTGCTGTCCGCAAGATGACCGTGAAGCAAAAACGGGAAATCCTTAAAATTTGCCTGCAAAATATGCAAATGTGGGATGTCCTGCTGCGCGAGTACGAACTGGCGGACCTTACTTTTGAATTAGTTGTTTCGGCCAGCTGTTTTGCCCAGCTCAAAAGGCATCGCTTGCTTACTTTGCTGGCCGCGGACTATGAGCCGGCTCTGGGACTGCGCCTGCCGCCGGCAATCGAGGCCGCCGGTCTGGCCGGGGATTTTATCCGCGCGGCGCGGGAAGCGGAAGACCTCTACGC
>JAITIE010000020.1 GCA_031279615.1 Candidatus Margulisiibacteriota bacterium
CGGGTCTGGCAGACCAGCAATTACGCCGCGGCGCGGGACGAAAATATTGTGCAGTGGGATGGCCGCGACACTGCTGGCCGCGCTCTCGGCAATGGCTCTTATATTGTGCTGGTGCTGGATGACCAGCGCAAAATTTTGGCGAAAGGCAGGTTGTTGCTGCTTGATTAAACGTTGTTTATTTATTGGCGTTTTAACCCTGTGTCTGCTGGCAGAGGAAACCAAGCAGGCTTACAGTTTTGATCTGCTGGCGCGCGGTGCTGACGCTGTGGCGCGCGGCGGCGCCTATCTGACCAGCGCGGAAAATGCCCAGCCAGTTTTTCAAAATTATGCTTTTCTCAGCAGCCAAACCGAGCCGCGCGCTTCCCTGACGACTTTTCGTCTGCTGAACGAAGTTGGTTATTTGGCCGCGGCCGGCACGCTGGGCAATTTTTCTTTTGGCGTTTTGAACGCGCAGGACAGCAGTGGTTACATGCGCGACGCCGAGAATAATCTAGGCGCGCGGATCTCTTATCAGGACACGACTTTTTACGGCGCCTGCGGCTGGGGCGCGGAGAATTTTGGCCTGGGAACACGCCTAAAATATCACAGCAAAAATTATTCGGCGGTGGATATTTCGGCCAGCGGTCTGGCGCTGGATTTCTCTGGATTTTATAGATTGGATGAACGCTGGCAATTTGGCGCGGCGGTCAATAACGCCGTTGCTTCAGGTTTGCGATGGTCGACGGGGCTGACCGAAGAGCTGCCGCGGACTTACGAACTGGGCGGCCGTTGCCGGACTCTGGAAAATCTAGACCTTTACGCGGAGACGACACTGCAAGAAAATATTCCACAACTCTGGCGCGGCGGCGCGGAACTGGCGGCCGGTGAATTGGTGACCTTGCGCGCCGGTTTTTGCCAGACCAAAGATTTACTGCTTGTCACAAATTTTACCGCCGGCATTGGTTTGCGGCTGGACAATGTTTCCCTAGAGTATGCTTACAATCCGACTGACGACCTCTCCGGCAGCGTAACGCATTTCTTTACATTATCTTATAGACTGGTAAAATAACTCTAAAAAAGGGGAGTTAGCACATGCCATATCAAGTCAAAATGTATGTTTCTTATAAAGACGGTATTCTCGATCCGGTCGGCAAAACCACGGCGTCGGCGTTGAATTCGCTGGGTTACGTCAATATCGGCGATGTGGCGGTCGGCAAATATATCACGTTTACGCTTGACGCGCCGTCCGAGGAAAAAGCCCGCGCGCAGATCAAGGAGATGGCTGACAAACTGCTGACCAATCCCGTAATCGAAAAGTACAGTTTTGAACTAGAATCAGAATGACGCTCAAGATCAGCATTTCCGGTGTGCGCGGTATTTACGGCGAGAGCCTGACCGCTGAGATTGTCAAAAAATTCGGCGTGGCCTACGCGCGTTTTATCAACGGCGGCACGGTGCTGGTCGGAACGGACACGCGCCGTTCCGGGCCGCAGGTCAAAGAAGCTTTATTCCGCGGTTTGCGTTTTGACGGCCGCGCCAAAATTATCGATGTCGGCTGTTTGCCGACGCCGACCGTGCAGGTGCTTGCCCGCAGTCTGAATGCTGACGGCGCGGTGATCGTTACGGCTTCGCACAATCCCGCGCCCTGGAACGGCCTTAAATTTGTGCGCCCGGACGGTATTTTTTTGCCGGAGGACGAGGCGCAGAAATTGCTGGCATTGTACGAGCGGGTTTCCCCGGAAGACCTGGCGCGCACGGCGGAAGGGCGGCTCGCTGTGCAGACCGATCTGGAGGCCGGCAGGGTGCATTTGGAAAAAATTCAAAGGATCAGCGCTGTTGATCTGCTCAGGAGATCCGGCTTAAAAGTGGTGGTCGATACTTGCTGCGGCGCTGGCGCGGTGCTCACCAAAAAACTGCTGGACAATCTAGGCGTGCGTTATTTGCAGGTCAACGGCGAGCCGGATCTGGAAAAATGCAGCCGGCCGCTGGAGCCAACCGCCACGCACATCGCCGAACTTGGCGAGAAAGTCAAAAAATTTGGCGCGGATATTGGTTTTGCCCAGGACCCCGACGCTGACCGGCTGGCTATCGTGGACGAGACCGGCCGCGCGATCGGCGAGGACTACACTTTGTGTCTGGCCGCGGATTATCTTTTGAGCCGCCTGCGTTCCGGCCAGCTCCGCGGCCAAAATAAAATTTGCACCAATCTTTCCACTACGCGCCTCATCGACGCCGTGGCCGCCAAGTACGGCGCGGAAGTCGTGCGCACGAAAATCGGCGAGGTCAATGTTTCACTGGCCATGAAAAGCACTGGCGCGGTCGCGGGCGGCGAGGGCAACGGCGGCATTATGCTGCCGGCTGTCGGCTGGGGACGCGACTCTCTGGCGGGCATAACATTGATTTTGCAATATTTGGCTGAGTCCCAGCGGAAAGTTTCCGAACTGGTGGATGGTTTGCCGAAATACGTCATGCACAAAACTAAAATCGACTGCGCTTCCGCGCGGCAGGCGGACGAGCTGCTGGAGAAAGTCAAAACCAAATACGCAGCGGAAAAATTGGATTTGCAGGACGGCGTCAAAGTGCTTTTCACCGACGGCAACTGGCTGCACGTCCGCGCGTCCAACACCGAGCCGGTCATCCGCATCATCGCCGAGGCGGAAACACTGGAGAGAGCTAAAGCGCTGACGGGGCTATAGCGTATCAAGATTTGGGGCAAAAGAAGCTTTGGGAGTCAGACCGCGCTGAGGATCGGTTATGGAACTAGAACGGGTTCCGGTTCGGGGACAGGCTCCGGGCCGGGAACGGGTTCGGGAGTCGGCGCGGGAGCTGGCGCCGGTTTGCCTTTTGTCAGCTCGCGCAGTGTTTCATCAGCCACATAATCAATCACCTGCGGCGTGCCAGGTTTAACCAGAGTGGACA
>JAITIE010000035.1 GCA_031279615.1 Candidatus Margulisiibacteriota bacterium
CCGGAAGAGACAGAATTTGCTTTACGGAAAATTTTTCCCGAAAACAAATGGTCAGCAATTAATAAAATCATCGTGGCTTTCGGCCAGACTATTTGCCGGCCCGTCGGTCCCAAATGCGCGAATTGTGTTTTGACAGATTGCGCGCTGCGAGCCAATCATGTATAATCGTCAATATTGTTAATAGTATTATTAGAAATATCTGCGAAAGGAAGTGAGCTTAAATGAAGAAGTTACTGGCAATTGCGGCTTTGTCCCTGGCTATGACAGTAATGCTGGCTGGCTGCGGCGGCACCGCCGAGCAGGTTTCTAGTACATCTGCTAAGAGCAGTAATAAATACAGCGGCAGTTACAATACGAGTCCTTCGGATTACAAGTAATTCTTTTAATTTGCGTAAAGGCGTTGCTTGCAGCGCCTTTACCGTTATTACAATGTTACAATACCTGTGATGACCGATCTCGACACCGACATTCAGTACTTAAAAGGAGTCGGCCCCGCGCTGGCTAAAAAATTTCAAAAACTTGGGTTAGCCAAAATAGGTGATTTGCTTTATTATTTCCCGCGCGGTTACGTCGACCGCAGCAAAATCCAGCGTTCCGGCGAGCTGCCCGCTTGCGCGGGACAGCATATTCTTTTGTGCGGCAAGATTGCGCGGGTAGAGCTAAGACAGCCGCGTCCGCGTTTTTATGTTTTACAGGCGGAAATACGGGACAGCGACGGGATTTTCAGCGCGGTTTGGTTCAATCAGAAATTTCTGGCCGGCACACTGGTCGAAGGCGTGGAAGTTTTGGTGTCCGGCAAAGCTGTTTACAATGATTACAGCCGGCGCTGGCAGGTCGAGACTGACGATTACGAAATCATCACGCCGGCTTACCGCGCCGGTATCACGCCGTTTTACGCGCTGACCGAAGGTTTGACCCAAAAAAAACTCCGGCAGACTGTCCGGCTGGCTTTGGAATATTTGCCGTTTTTGACCGATCCCTTGCCGCCGGACTTGAAAACTAAATATGCGCTGTCTGCTTTGCCGGCGGCCGTGCGCGAACTGCATTTTCCCGTTAAACGCGAGGCCTGGCGGCAGGCGCGCCGGCGTTTGGTCTTCGATGAGTTTTTTTACGTGGAGTTAGGCGCGGCCTTGCGTTATGCCCGCGCCAAAACGGAATTGAACGGCATTCGTTTTCAGCCGGACGGCGCGCTGCTGGAGACTTATTACCGGAGTCTGCCCTATCAGCTGACCGCCGCGCAAAAACGTGTCATCGACGAAGTGCTGGACGACATGGCCGCGCCTCAGCCCATGAACCGTTTGGTGCAGGGCGATGTTGGCTGTGGTAAGACCGACGTGGCGATCGCCGCTTTGCTTTGCGCCGTGCAGTCCGGTTATCAAGCCGTGCTCATGGCGCCGACGGAAGTGCTGGCCGAACAGCATTTTGCCCGCATCGCCGCGCGTCTGGCTGCGCTGGGCGTCAAAGTCGGCGCGCTGCTCGGCAAACACACGCCCTCCGAGAAAAAAGAAATTTACCGGCAGCTGGCATCCGGCGAATGTCAGATCGTCATCGGCACGCAGGCGGTCATTCAGGAAAAAGTTATTTTTCAGAAATTAGGTTTTGTCATTATCGACGAACAGCATCGCTTTGGCGTGGTCCAGCGGCAGTTATTAAAAACCAAAAGCGCGGAAAACGCAGATTTGCTGGTGCTGACCGCCACGCCGATACCGCGCAGTCTGGCGCTGACGATTTACGGCGATCTGGATAGATCGCTCATTGACGAATTGCCGCCGGGACGCACACCGGTCAAGACTTATCACGTGACGCCGCGCGCGCGACCGCGCGTGTATGAATTTTTGCGGCGGCATTTGCGGCAGGACGAACAGGCCTATATTGTTTACCCGCTGGTCGAAGAGTCGGAAAAAATTGACTTGCAGGCCGCGGCTGAATCCTGCGCGCAGCTAACCAAAATTTTTCCGGAGTATCGGATCGGGCTTCTGCACGGCCGTCTGAAAAATGCGGAAAAAGCGGAAATCATCCAGCGTTTTCGGACTAAAGAGCTGCAGGTTTTAGTTTCGACGACGGTGATCGAAGTCGGCGTCGACGTGCCCAACGCGACGATTATGATTATTGAAAACGCCGAGCGTTTCGGTCTGGCGCAGCTGCATCAGCTCCGCGGCCGGGTGGGGCGCGGGCGGCAGGAAGCGTTTTGTTTTTTAATTGCTGAGCTTAAATCCGCGGACAGCAGGAAAAGGATTAACGCCATGGTCGAAACGACGGACGGTTTTAAACTGGCGGAGATTGATTTGGCCATACGCGGTCCGGGCGATTTTGCCGGCGTGGCGCAGTCCGGTTTCCCCGACCGGCTGCTGGCCGATTTAGTTAAAGATGAAAAGCTCTTGCAGGCCGCGCGGTCTGCCGCCTTTGCGTTGATCGAGCAGGACGCGCGTCTGTCCCGGCCGGAGCATGCTTTGCTCCGCGCCGAACTGCGCCGCCGCAGCCGGGGATTGATTGACTATATTTTATTGAATTGACAA
>JAITIE010000047.1 GCA_031279615.1 Candidatus Margulisiibacteriota bacterium
CCGCCTTTGCGTTGATCGAGCAGGACGCGCGTCTGTCCCGGCCGGAGCATGCTTTGCTCCGCGCCGAACTGCGCCGCCGCAGCCGGGGATTGATTGACTATATTTTATTGAATTGACAAATACTATTGTACATTGTACAATAGTATCTATGGAAATCGTTGTGGATGCGAATATTTTGCTGGCGGTTATTTTGAACGAGCCGGAAAAGCGCAGAATTATTAATTTAACCAAAGATACAGAGTTGATTGTGCCGGAAATAATGTCTTATGAGATTGGCAATGCTTTGTCCGGCTTGCTTAAAAGGCGTAGATTAAGCCAAGAACAAGCGGTGAGTGTTTACAACACCTATCAATTTATACCATTGCGCCTGGTTAAAGCTGACCCCCGCAAAGCGCTTAAATTGGCAGCCAAGTATAATATTTATGCTTACGACGCTTATTATTTAGAGATAGCGCTCCGCCTAAAAACGCCTTTGCTGACCTTAGACAAGCAAATGCAGAGTATTGGCGCGGATTTGAAAATTGAAATTTGGGAGGTTTGATTTTATGAAAGCCTATAAATATTCTGAAGCGCGGCAAAATCTGGCTACTGTTTTGAATGTAGCCTTACAGGAGGAAGTGTTAATAACCCGCAAGGACGGTAATACGTTTAAACTCGTAGCGATTAATAAAAGAAAAAAAACATCTCCATTGGACCTAAAAGGAATTAACACGGCTGTGAATACCGGAGAAATAATTAATGTATTTAAAAAATCCCGCGCAGGTAGAAATTATTTTAATTGATTGGCCGCCATGCGCATTATCGCCGGACAATACAGACACCGCCTTTTAGATTTTCCGAAAGACGATCCGGATTTGCGCCCGACCAAAGATATGGTCAAGGAAGCGCTATTTTCGATTATCGGCGCGCGGATTGCGAACGCGCGGTTTTTGGATCTCTACGCTGGTGTTGGCTCGATCGGCCTGGAAGCGGTCAGCCGTGGCGCGCGCGAGGTGGTTTTCGTCGACCAAGACACGCAGTTTATAAGGAGCAATATTAAAAAACTCGGCTGTCCGAACGTGCGTGTTTACCGCAACGACGTGCCGCGCGCGCTCAAAATCCTGGCCGCCCGCCAGGAAACTTTTGACCTTATTTTTCTTGACCCGCCGTATCAACAGGGGCTGTTTGCGGTTTCCGCCTGCTTTGCTATACTAAAACCCGCTGGTTTGCTGATCGCCGAGACCGCGGCAGAACAGACGCCGGAACTGCCAGCCGCGGCGCGGGTCACGGATGCGCGGCGTTACGGTTCGGCTAAAATATTATTTTTGGAGAAAAAAATTTGAGAAAAGCGATTTACCCGGGGTCTTTTGATCCGGTCACCAACGGCCATCTCGATATTATCGAGCGCGCCGCCAAGATTTTTGATGAGATTGTTGTCGCGGCGTTGCACAATGACGACAAGCAGCATTTATTCCCGATCGAGGAGAGGCTGCGGATTTTACAGGAGTCCCTGACGCACATTCCTAATGTCTCGTTGCGGACTTTTGACGGGTTGCTCGTCGATTTTGCCGCGGCGTGCGGCACCAATCTAGTCATTCGCGGTCTGCGCATGGTGTCCGATTTTGATTACGAGTTTCAAATGACGCTGACTAACCGCCAGCTCAAGAGCGATTTGGAAACGGTTTTTCTGATGACCGACGCGGCCTATTCGTTTTTGTCGTCGAGCGTGGCGCGGCAGCTCGCTGGTTATCACGGCAAGATCGAACATCTGGTGCCGCCGGCTTCAGCCAGGGCCTTGCGGAAAAAATTTGAGAGCACAAATTAAACAGTGTGCCTGCTTTTTTTGCTTGAACTGCCAAATTGTTTGGTGTTATGATTAGCACCGGGGGTATTTCATGGAAACTCTGGGCTTGATTGAGGAAATTATCGCCTACATAGCGGGCGCGCCGAAGGCGCCTTTTTCTAAAAATAAAATTGTCGTGGAAGAACGACGTTTATTGGATTTTCTGGAAAAACTGAAATTATTAGTGCAGACGGAAGGTCAGGCCGCGCGGCGGGCGGTAAATGTGCCGCAATTGAAACCATTGCGCAAAGAACAATACGATCCCCAGGCTTTCGGCGCGGAAGGCGAGCCGCTGATCCGTCAGGCCAAGCAAAAAGCCGACGCGCTGACTCGCGAGGCGGATGAATATGCCGACCATGTTTTGGCGCATTTGCAGGTCGTGATTTCCAAATGGGAGCGCACTTTGTGCAATGGGCGGGAAGTGCTCAAAAAACGCCGGGAGGACGCCAGGTAATGCGGCCAGACAAACGTAAAAACGACGAAATGCGTAAGGCTGAAATTACGCCTAATTTCACGAAAAATGCCGCTGGTTCAGCGCTTGTCACTATGGGTGAAACGAAAGTTATTTGCACGGCGTCTGTTGAGGAAAAAGTGCCGTCTTTTTTGCGCGGGCAGGGTCAGGGCTGGCTGACCGCCGAGTACGGCATGCTCCCCGGCGCGGCTAATGAACGGGTGTCCCGCGACAGGTACAAAGTAGGCGGCCGGACTATGGAGATACAGCGTTTGATTGGCCGGGCTTTGCGCGCGGCGATCGACCTCAAAAAACTCGGCGAAATAACTATCACGCTGGACTGCGATGTGATCCAGGCAGACGGCGGTACCCGCACGGCTTCGATTACCGGCGCTTTTGCCGCTCTGCGCTTGGCGGTAAATAAGCTGCTGGCTGAGGGCAAAGTTTTGACCGACCCGATTATCGACAGCGTGGCGGCTGTCTCGGCCGGCATCGTGGACGGTGAGCCGCGCCTAGACTTGATGTACCTCGAGGACAGCGCCGCGGAAGTCGACCTCAATGTCATCATGACCGGCTCCGGCCAGCTGGTGGAAGTGCAGGGCACCGGCGAGCACGG
>JAITIE010000073.1 GCA_031279615.1 Candidatus Margulisiibacteriota bacterium
TTAACTCGTAACTTCGCCCGCTACGCGGGCTTGTTGTTTCACACGGCGCAGACTTCGTCTGCTTGCGCCTGTGTGCGACCACAAGTCGCCGCAGAAGTGTCACTGGCTGACCGAGCCAGCGACCGGGTCTCTCTTCACGTCGTGCCTGCGGCACTTGTGAAGTTCGACGCACTTAACTTCGCGGCCTCGCCGCTTGTGATCTCATATTTTGGCACATCATAAAACCAACTTTCACGCCTGCTTAACTCGTAACTTCGCCCGCTACGCGGGCTTGTTGTTTCACACGGCGCAGACTCCGTCTGCTTGCGCCTGTGTGCGACCACAAGTCGCCGCAGAAGTGTCACTGGCTGACCGAGCCAGTGGCTGGGTCTCTCTTCACGTCGTGCCTGCGGCACTTGTGAAGTTCGACGCACTTAACTTCGCGGCTAAAGCCGCTTGTTATCTCATATTTCGGCACGTCATAAAACCAACTTTCACGCCTACTTAACTCGTAACTTCGCCCGCTACGCGGGCTTGTTGCTCTCACTTAACTTCGCGGCTAAAGCCGCTTGTTAAGTTCGAGTCGGGGTGACAGGACTCGAACCTACGACTTCCTGCTCCCAAAGCAGGCGCTCTAGCCAACTGAGCTACACCCCGTTGCCGCTTATTGCTGGAGCGGACGAAGGGGTTCGAACCCTCGACATTCAGCTTGGAAGGCTGACACTCTACCAACTGAGTTACGTCCGCATAATTCAGGCTATATTTAAATTATAGTAGAAAAAATGGATTTTAACATCTCATTCACAAAGCCAGCGGGCCTTTGGCCAGCGCTTTTTTCTCCTGTTCGCGCCGCAAAATATCCTGCGCCGACAGGCCGGCCATAATATCCTTGGCCAATTCCAGCAAAAGCGGCTTTTTATTCAGACTGCGTTTTTCCACCACGACTTCCAGCAAGGTTTCCAGCACGCGGCCGACTTCCGCGCCGCGCGGCCCCAGCCCCATGATGTCAATGCCGTCAACTTTGAGATCGGCGATTTCCAGCGAGGCTTTGTCCACATCGAGGTCGTAACGCAAAAGTTTGTCGATCCAGCGGTTGAGTTTTTTTTCTAAAATTACCCCGCGCACTTCCGGATGCTCGCGCGCGACCGCCGCCCAGCGCACTTGCTTGTCCAGCTCATTCAGCGCTGGCCAGCCCAGCAAAGCCGCGCCGTTGTCCGGCACATCGCTTAAAATCATTTTATTTAATTCCTCAAAAATCCTTTCTTTCGCGGCCAGATTTAAAAAATCCGGCAGCCGCGCGGCCACTTCACGGGCGGTGTTTTCCTCCAGCGTAAAATTTTCCGCGGCAATATTTTTTTCCGCGTCAGCTTTGACCGAGAGCGTAGCGAGAAAACGCAAAGCCCGCAGGACGCGCAGGCCGTCCTCTGTAAACCGCCGCGCCGGATCGCCGACCGTGCGCAGGATTTTGTGCCGCAAATCTTCCAGCCCGTTGAACTCATCGATCAGCTCATTGGCGGCCGGACTGTAAGCCAGCGCGTTGATTGTGAAATCGCGCCGCGCCACATCTTCACGAATATCTTTGGTATAGACGATCGCGTCAGGATGGCGGCTGTCGGAGTAACCAGTTTCTTTGCGCAAAGTCGTGATCTGATAATGCCCGCCGTTGAAGCGTACCGTGATTGTGCCGTAAGCCTTGCCGGTCGGCAGTGAATCCGGAAAAATTTCCTCGACCTGTTCCGGCAGAGCATCCGTCGCCAGATCAATGTCCTTGGCGGATTCGCCGCGCAGGATGTCACGCAATGCGCCGCCGACCACAAAACAGGCAAAATCCTTTTCCGCCAAAACCGCGGCTAAGTCTTTGATATTCTGCGGGAGATATTCTCCTAACTTTTTCGCTTTTAGAAACACTGACAAAACCTCTGTAAAACTAATTTCTGAGACCCCGCTTTTTGGCGCCGCTAAATGTGACTCTGGCCGAGGGTTCAGCGGCAAGATTTTAACATCAATATTTGCTACAATAAAGCCGCTACGGAGGTTTAAGAAATGATCGGCATTATCATGGGCAGTCAGTCGGATCTCGAAATAATGAAAGAGGCCGCGGAGATTCTGGACAAACTCGGCGCCGCGTATGAACTGGAGATTGCCAGCGCGCACCGCAATCCCGAAAAAGTCAGCGCGTTTGCGCGGAGTGCGTCTCAGAAATACAAATGCATCATCGCGGGCGCGGGCAAAGCCGCGCATTTGCCGGGCGTTATTGCCGGCCAAACCACTTTGCCGGTTATCGGCGTGCCGATCAAAACTTCCGATTTGGGCGGACTGGATTCTTTGCTCTCTATTGTGCAAATGCCCAAAGGCGTGCCGGTCGCCACGGTCGCTATCAACGGCGCGCAAAACGCCGGTATTTTGGCCGCGCAGATTTGCGCTTTGACCGACGCCAAGCTCGCCCAAGCTCTCACAGCCTACAAAGAATCGCTCAAAGCCTGACATGCATTTCAACTGGCTGGACGGACTGATCACGATTATTCTAGTCGTCAACATGCTGTACGGTCTGCGCCGCGGTCTGCTGCGCACTTTTTTCGGCGCGCTGGGCGCTCTGCTCGGATTACTTTTTTGTATTTTTGGCGCGCCAGCCACCGCGGAGCTTTTGCAGGCGCTCAAAATTCCCGGCACGGCAGCCTACATTACCGCGCTGTTGATTATTTTTGTCATAGTTTATTTTTTAATCAACGAGATTGGCCGGCATTTACAGGCCATCATCAAAAATACCGCTCTGCAAACGCTCGACCAAGTCTGCGGTTTATTCGGCGGCTGCGGCAAAGGAATCCTGTACACGCTTTTTGTCATTTTTCCGCTGTGGAATAATATTTTTCTCTCACCGGCTATGACTAAAACTTTTATGGAATCCACATTCGTCAGCAAAGGCTGGCCGCTGGTGCGTTTTAGCGAGCCGCTGATCCAAGACTTGTTTCATCACGCTGGCCGCAGCTGGCAAAAATACCACAGCGCCCTGCCCAAACGCTTGATCACGCCGCCGCCCGGCCTGCTGGAAACCATCAGCGCGCCGCCACCTTTACTGCCGGAATATAAAAGTTTAATCTATTACTAATGGAAATCCCGCTGGAAAATCTGGCCAAGCTCCGTCAGGAAATCGCCAAAGCTCTAGGCACGGAAACTTGGCCGGCGCAGGCCGACTATTTGCTGGAGTACCGCGCCAAAGATCTGATCAAGGCCGAAATCTGGAGGGATTTACTGTTGCTGCTGACCAACAGCAGACTGCGCGATGCCAGCAATCTGCCGCTGGAGCATAAAATAATTCTGCTGGACACACTGCGCCTCAATCTGATCCGCGCCAACCGGCCGCTGGACCGCGCGCTTTTCAAAACCATCAAAGAAAAACTTCTGCGCAGCAAAGAAATATTTTTGGATATTCAGGATGTGCTGAATTATCAAAAAACGCAAAAAGAAAAATACAGAACGGCCAGTCTGCGTAAGTACGGGCCGGTCAAAGGCGGCACATTTAAAAATCAGCTGCGGGAAAATTTCGCGCAGGCTCTGCAGAAAAAAAATTTCCCGGCCGCGCTGGAGATAATTCTGCAAGTGCGTTTTCGCAAAATCACCGGCATCACCGGCGTCACGCGGGAATATCTCGACCGTGTGCAGATCGAACTGCTGACCGTCGCCGGCGAATTGCGGCTGGACACCGCCAAACTTAAAAAAGGTTTTCTTGATGACCTGGCCAGATTAAATCTATCCTACGAACTGCCGGACCCGCAAAAATATTTGATTATCAAACCCTCAAATATTATGCTACAATAAAGAAAATTATTTTTAGGAGGCTTTTATGGCAGAAAAAGCAAAGAAAAACTGGGAGCCAAAAATTATCTATGTTTATCTGGTCTGCCTGTTAGCCATGAGTGTGGTTCTTTTTAATTCCGTGCTGTTGCCTTATAAAATCACCGATTTGTTTTTCGTTGTTCAGCCTTATTATGTAAATTCCGACACTAAAATAGACCGCCTGCAAAGCTATAACAAAAATAACGCCGGTAATCAAATGTCTTTTGAGGAATACAATAAAATACTTGATGAGCAAAAAACGAAAAAATTGCAAGATAGAAAAATTGAAAAAATAAAAGACCTCATCAACAGTCTGCTGGCCATTGCCATAGCCGCGCTATTTTTTAAATGGCACTGGGCAATGCGTAAAGACTAGGCCGTCAGCACGCGGCTGCCGCCTTTGACGACGGCGATAGTGTGTTCGTACTGCGCGGAAAGTTGGCGGTCTTTGGTCACGACAGTCCAGCGGTCTTTTAAGACTTCCGTTTCCCAGCCGCCAGCGTTAATCATCGGTTCGACAGCAATGACCATGCCTTCCTGCAAAACCAGTCCCTTGCCGGCCTGACCGTAATGCGGCACGGACGGAGGCTCATGCATTTGCGTCCCGACGCCGTGGCCAACATACTCACGCACGACCGAAAAACCCAGCGGCTCGACATGCGACTGTATCGCGTGGCCGATGTCGCCGATAGTCGCGCCCGGCCGTATAATTTTAATCGCCTTGTCCAGAGCTTCGCGCGTCGCGTCGCACAATTTTCTGGCCTGCGGCGAAACCTTGCCGACCATGTATGTATAGCAGCTGTCGCCGATGTAGCCGTCCAGCGTTACGCCAATATCCACGCTGACAATATCGCCGTCTTGAATAATTTTTTGTTTGGCAGGAATGCCGTGCACGACTTCCTCATTGATCGACACGCACAGCGCCCAGTGATAACGCGGTTCGGCTTTGAAAGTTGGAAACAATCCATGTCTGTCGCAAAACGCGCAGGCAAAATTTTCTAAATCCATGGTGCTCAAGCCGGGTTTGATATACTGCCCCAGCTCCCGAAAAAATAAAGCGTTGTATTTGCCAGCTTCGGCCATTTTCATTATTTCGTATTCGGATTTGAGAATTACCCGACCTTCTGCCACAGGCTCGCCCCTTGTTGTTTTGCCCAATCCGCCGCCGCTAAAATATCATCCAGCGTTGGATTATTTATTGTATCATGCTTTTGCATAATGTCTTCCAGCAGGCGCGGGATTTCCGTAAATTTAAGTTTGTCCTGACAAAAAAGCTCCACTGCCGCCTCATTGGCCGCGTTAAAAACCGCTGGCATGGTGCCGCCGAGCCGTCCCGCTTCGTAAGCCAGAGCCAGCCCGCGGAAATTGCGCAAATCGGGCGCCTGAAAAGTCAGATTTTTTATTTCCAGCAAATTTAATTTCGGCACAGCGCCCGCGACGCGCTGCGGATAAGTCAGCGCGTGCTGAATCGGCAGGCGCATATCCGGCAGACCCAGCTGCGCCAGCACCGAACCGTCGCGGTACTCGACCAGCGAATGCACAATGGACTGCGGATGGATCAAGACTTCAATCCGCGCGTAAGGAACGCCGAACAACCAATGCGCTTCGATAACTTCCAGCCCCTTATTGACCAGCGTGGCGGAATCGATCGTGATCTTTTTGCCCATCTGCCAATTGGGATGTTTGAGCGCCGCGGCGGAGTTCTGCAACGCCAGCTGCGCGGCGGGCAGATCGCGAAAAGCGCCGCCGGAAGCGGTCAAAATCAACCGGCTGATAATTTCCACCGGATAACTAAAATAACCGCCCGTAATTTCCGGCGGGCAGGCCTGCATAATCGCCGAGTGCTCGGAATCCACCGGCAGGAGTTTCACGCCATGCTTTTTGACCAGCGGCAGGATTATCTCGCCAGCGGCGACCAAAATCTCCTTATTGGCCAGCGCGATGTCTTTTTTTAATTTTACCGCCTCGAGCACCGGCAAAATACATTCCGTGCCGACCACCGCGGCTAGCACAAGATCCGCGTCGTCAGCGGCCGCGCGCGCCAGGCCGTCCGCTCCGGAAAACACCGCCAGGTCGGGAAATTCTTTTTTGACTTTCGCGGCGTCACTCGCGCGCGCGACGGAAACCAAATTTGGCTTAAACTCCTTGATCTGCCGCAGCAGCAATTCGACATTATTGCCAGCAGTCAAAGCGGTTACCCGATAATCCGGCAGATTTTTGATAACCGCCAGAGCCTGCGTGCCGATCGAGCCGGTGGAGCCGAGGATAGAAATTTTTTTCATCGGACAAAGTAAACCACGAAATAATAAAAGATCGGGAAAGTCAGGACAAAAGAATCCATGCGGTCCAAAACGCCGCCGTGTCCGGGCAGGAGACTGCCGGAGTCTTTGGCCTGCAAAGCGCGTTTGAGCAGTGACTCGATCAGGTCGCCCATTTGCGCGAAAACCGAAATTGCCGCGCCCAAAAACACCGCCTGCCAGACGCTGATCCGCAAACCGCTGATTATCACCGGCCAGCCGCCGACAGAAAAATCCCAGCCCTTAAACCAGCTAAATAAAACCGAAACAAGCACCGCGCCGCACAGCCCGCCCGCCGAGCCTTCCCAGGATTTTTTGGGGCTGATGTCCGGCGCCAAACGATGCCGGCCAAAAACAATCCCGACCAGATAAGCCAGAATATCATTGGCCCAGATCACGCCGAATAAATACAAGCAATACTCAAAACCCTGCGGCTGCGCGCGCAGCAAAATCAGATGCACGTACATCAGGCCGGTGTACAGCACCGAACGCAGTAAATAAAAAAAGCCGTTGCGCAAAAAGAAAATTTTCTTGCAAAATAATTCCAGCACCAAAAAGCCGATCACCGCCGCGGACAGCAGCAAGAAAATATTGTTTTCCCAGGTGTACCGGCCTTCCTGCAAATAAACGGCTAGCAACAGCAGCACCGTCAACAAATAACCGTAATAAAAATTATCGTGATGTTTTTGCAAATAAAGATTGTACATATTGTAGATTTCCAGCAGTGAAATAAACACGCCCACCAGCACGGCGATAAAAAACAACAGGTCGCCAAAATACAGCGCGACCACGACCGCCGGCGCGTAAACCACAATAGTCAGCACGCGCTGCCAGAATTTCCGTAGATCAAACGAATGAAAATTAAGCACGCAGCGCTCCTCTCCGGCGCTGGCGCCGCTGAAAACTGCGCACCGCCTGCCGGAATAAACGCCCGTCAAAATCCGGCCAGCGCTTGCGCGTAAACCAAAATTCCGTATAGGCCGACTGCCAGAGCAGGAAATTGCTGAGGCGCAGCTGGCCGGAGGTGCGGATCAAAAGGTCTGGGTCCGGCAAGCCGGTCGTGTACAGGTATCGGGTGAAAGAATTTTCCGTAAGTTTCTTTTCTTTGGCCTGAAGCGCCGTGTTGACCGCGCGGACTATTTCCGCCCGCCCGCCGTAATTAAGCATGACATTGACGGTCAGCAGCGGCTTGGCGGCATAAGTGGTTTTTTGCTCCGCCGCTTTCATTAATTTTTGCAGCTGCGGTGAAAACTTTTTCAGCCCGCCCAAAAAACGAATAGTTATTTTATTCTGGACCAAATCCGGCACTTTTTCCCGCAAATATTTCAGAAATAAATTCAGCAAATAATCAATTTCCGCTTTCGGCCGTTTCCAGTTTTCCGTGGAAAAAGCGTAAACGGTTAAATACTCCACACCCAAAGCCGCGGCCTCTGTGGTCGCGCGGCGCAAAGCCTCCGCCCCTCTGGCATGTCCCGCGGTGCGCGGCAGTCTGCGGCGCGCCGCCCAGGTGCCGTTGCCGTCCATAATGACAGCCACATGTTTGGGAATATTTCCCGAGCGTAATAAGCGGCGTCTTTGAATATCCGTCCAGATACTCAACATGTTTATATTTCGTTTATTTCAGCTTCTTTGGTTTTGAGTAATTCTTCCACTTTGGCATTATACTGGTCGGTCACTTTCTGCACTTTGTCCTGCAAGCCTTTGATTTCGTCCTGCGATGCGCCGGACTTTTTCGCCTCTTCCAGAAAATCGCGGCGCAGATTGCGGATCGCGATCTTGCCCTCCTCGGCCATGCCTTTGGCGATCTTTTCCAGCTCCTTGCGCCGCTCCTGAGTCAGCTCCGGCAGGCGCACATAAACCACGCCGCCCTCATTTTTGGGCGTCAAGCCCAGATCGGACAGGGAAATCGCTTTTTCGATGGCCTGCGCGCTGGAACGGTCGTACGGTGTGATGCTGATAATTTTATTTTCGGGAATATTAATCGCCGCGATGGTACGCAGCGCCATTTTTTGGCCGTAAACTTCCACCGGCACGTTTTCCACCAGCCCGGGATTGGCGCGGCCAGTGCGCACACCGGCGAAATTCCGTTTCAAATTGTCGATCGCCTTATCCATTCTGGTTCTGATTTCCTGTTCCTGCATAAAATTCCCTCCTAATTCTTGATTGCTTTTAACAAATTGCCCGCGCCAGCTTTGTAAGTCACGACTGGAATTTTATTTTCCGCGCAAAAGGCGGCGGCAGAGGCGTCCATTTCTTTATCGGTTTTGGCCGTGCATTTGAGGATCACTTCCGCGTTGAGCTCCGCCGCGCGCAAAGCCGCCGCCGCGTCCGTGGAAAAATACGGATTGCCCGTGCCGCCCGCAAAAATTACCGCGCGGCCTTTGTGCAGATGATGCAGGGCTTTCTTGCGAATGTAACCCTCCGCCACGGACTCCATAAAAATTGCCGTCTGCAAACGCGCCGGACAGCCCTGTTTTTCCAGAGCGTCATGCAAAGCCACGCCGTTCATGATCGTCGCCAGCATGCCGATATAGTCGCCGGTCGCGCGGTCCATGCCGTTGGCCGCCGCGGACACGCCGCGGAAAATATTGCCGCCGCCCAGCACCACGCCCACTTCCACGCCGAGATCCACCACTTCGCCGATCTCCTGAGCGAGCTGCCCCGTGGCCGCCGGATCAATGCCGTACTTGCGGCTGCCAGCCAGCAGTTCCCCGCTCAATTTCAGCAAAACCCGTTTGTACTTGGCGAACACAACCGCTCCTTACCTGTACTTGATCAACGCTTTCACATCCCGCATTAAATCACCAAACAATTTCGGTTTCAAACACTGCCCGCCGTCGCAGGCCGCTTTTTCCGGATTGCTGTGCACCTCAATAATCAAGCCGTCCGCGCCAGCCACCACCGCCGCTTTGCTCATCGCCGGCACATAATCCCAGTGCCCGACCGCGTGCGACGGATCAATGATAATCGGCAAATGCGACATTTTTTTAATAACCGGCACGGCGGAAAGGTCTAGCGTGTTGCGTGTATATTTTTCCATAGTGCGAATGCCGCGCTCGCAGAGCAAAACCTTGGTGTTGCCACCGGCCAAGATGTACTCCGCGGACATCAGCCATTCCTCAATCGTGGCGGCCAAGCCCCGTTTCAACAAAATCGGCTTGTCGATTTTGCCCAGCTCTTTGAGCAGCGAAAAATTCTGCATATTGCGCGCGCCGATTTGAATAATATCCACATACTCGAGAAAAAGCGGAATGTCTTTGGTGTCCATCAATTCTGAAACGACGGGCAGGCCGGTTTCCTCACGGGCTTTGGCCAAAAGCTTTAAGCCCTCCTCGCCCAGCCCTTGAAAAGCGTAGGGCGAAGTGCGTGGTTTCCAGGCGCCGCCGCGCAGAACTTTGGCGCCAGCCGCTTTAACCGCCTGAGCAATCTCGATCAGCATTTCCCAGTTTTCCACCGTGCAAGGTCCGGCCATGACCACCGGCTCGTTTTGTCCGCCGATTTTCAGGCCGTTGTCCAGAGTGACTACCGTGTCGTCAGGATGCATTTCCCGCGCCGCGCGCTTGTACGGCTTGGACACGTCGATAATCTCCGCCACATCTGCCAGGCTTTCCAGCACACTGCGGTCTACTCTGGTCTTGTCGCCGATCAAGCCGATGACCGTGCGTTCCACACCTTTGCTAATCTGCGTTTTTAAACCGGCGCTTTCCACAAACGCCGCCACTTGCTTGATGCTGTCCTCGCTGCTGTTGTGATTCATTACAACTATCATTTTTTATTTACTCCTTTTTGACTAAATCCGGCCGCAGAATTTCCGCGCCAGCCAGATATTGATGCTTGATTTTCTCCTGCGGAATTTTGCTGTGACAGGTCAGCATGAGGCGAATGCACTTGCGCAGGCTGCCCGGCACATC
>JAITIE010000141.1 GCA_031279615.1 Candidatus Margulisiibacteriota bacterium
GCCAAAAAGATTATGAAAAAATACAAAATCCCGACCGCAGCTTATGAAGTTTTTGACGACGCGCAAAAAGCTCTGGAGCATGTGTATATGTCGCGTTTTCCGGTGGTCATCAAAGCGGACGGCCTGGCCGCTGGCAAAGGCGTGACTGTGGCGATCTCGCTGGTCGAAGCCAAACGCGCGATTAACGCCGCGCTCAAAGATAAAGTTTTTGGCGAGAGCGGCGCGCGGATTATCATCGAAGAGTTTCTGGCTGGCGAGGAAGCGTCACTGCTGGCGTTCTGCGACGGCCAGGATTTTGTGCCGCTGGCCTCGGCGCAGGATCACAAAACGGTGTACGACGAGGATAAAGGCCCCAATACCGGCGGCATGGGCGCCTATTCTCCGGCGCCGGTCGTGACTGAAAGTGTTCTGCGGCAGGTTAAGGAAACTATTTTTCGGCCAATGCTGGACGGCCTGGCCAAAGAGGGCGCTCCGTACAAAGGCGTGCTGTACGCCGGCCTGATGCTCACGCCCGACGGGCCAAAAGTCGTGGAGTTTAACTGTCGTTTTGGCGATCCGGAAACGCAGGCTATCCTGCCGCGTTTGCAGACGGATATTGTCGATATTTTTACGGCCTGTCTGGACGGCAAACTTTCCACGCAAAATATTGAATGGTCTGCGGACGCGGCGGTCTGCGTGGTGCTGGCGGCGGATGGTTATCCGGGCGCCTACGAAAAAGGCCGGGAAATTAGCGGTCTTGCGGCAGCCGCGGCTCTGCCGGACACGTATATTTTTCAAGCGGGCACGGCCAGGCAGGACGACAAACTCGTGACCAACGGCGGCCGCGTGCTGGGCGTGACGGCGCTGGGCGCGGATATCAAAACGGCGATCAAAAACGCTTACAAAGCCACGGACTTGATTGCTTTTGCCGGACTGCACAAGCGCAAAGACATTGGCAAAAAAGCGCTGATTTAAACAAAAAGTAAAATTAAATTATCCGGGAGAAACAAGCTTTCTTTATTATTGTATGAAAGGACAATCCTAAAATAAAATGAAACTGGTCATCGCTTCGCGCAATCAGCATAAAATAAAAGAGATTAAAGCAATACTTGGCCAAATTTCTGATTTGGAAATTGTCTCGCTGGACGACTGCGCTGTGCCGGAAATAAACGAGGATCAAGACACGTTTTTAGGCAACGCCTCCAAAAAGGCGCTGGAAACCGCTCAATACATTCACGAAACCGTGCTGGCTGACGACTCCGGCCTTATGGTTGACGCTCTGGGCGGGGCGCCCGGCGTGTATTCCGCGCGCTATGCTGGCGCTGGCGCGACTTCACGGCAATTGTGCGAGAAACTTTTGCGCGAGCTAAAAGACATTCCGGCCGCGCGCCGCACAGCCTGTTTTACCACCGTATTGGTCCTGGCCAGCCCGCGAAAAATTTTACACACCGCCGAAGGCAGCTGCGCTGGTTTGATTGCCGAGACCCCGCGCGGAGATAATGGCTTTGGCTACGATCCGGTTTTTTATTTTCCGCCGTTAGGCAAAACTTTTGCGGAGCTTTCATCCGAGGAGAAAAATACGCACAGCCACAGACGCCGCGCGCTGGAAAATTTATTTATTCAGCTAAAGTCAAAATTTTCTGACGAACATTAAAACGAAGCTCTGGACTGTGTTCGTGCGAGGTTAACGGTTTCGGCGACTCCAAAATATCCAGCATCATTTGCGTGGCTGAGAGCGGCCGCTTGATCGCATAATGATTTTGTTCGATATGTTCATTGAAAGCCAAACGTGGTACAACCATAATTCCCTCCCTAGATTTATTGTTTTAATAATACCCACTTTTTGTTAAAATATACTCCCAGTCCGGTTGACTGGGAGTACTTCCTCGCGCGCATAGAAAACCGCGCTCGGTCGTACCTAATAATTTTTAGGAGGATGGTATGGCTTCATTGAAAGGCAGCAAGACAGAAAAAAATTTATTGACGGCGGTGGCCGGCGAGTCGCAGGCGCGTAACCGCTACACCTGGTTTTCCAGCGTGGCCAAAAAAGAAGGCTACGAGCAGATCGGCGCGCTGTTTATGGAAACGGCGGAAAACGAAAAGGAACACGCTAAAAAATTTTTTAAATATTTAGAGGGCGGAGCCGTGGAAATCACCGCGGCGTTTCCAGCCGGACGCATCGGCGGCACCGCCGAAAACCTCGAAGCCGCCGCCGCTGGTGAAAAAGAGGAATGGTCGGAAATGTATCCGGCTTTTGCCCGGACAGCCAGGGCGGAGGGTCTGGCGGAAATCGCCAGTACTTTTGAAAAAATTGCTTTGGTGGAAAAAGAGCATGAAATCCGCTACCGCAAATTGCTGGACAACGTAAAAAACGGTGTGGTTTTCAAAAAGGCCAAACCAACGCGCTGGGTCTGCCGCAACTGCGGTTATGTGCATGAGGGCGCGGAAGCTCCGGATTCCTGTCCGGCCTGTCAGCACCCGCAAAAATATTTTGAACTCAAAGCGGAGAATTATTGATGCTGAGGAAAATCACGGAAAAAGTTTATGCGGTGGGCGTGAATGATTTTAAGCGCAGATTATTTGACGCGCTGATCCCGTTGCCGGACGGCACGAGTTACAATTCTTATCTGGTGCGCGGTGAGAAAACTGCGGTTATTGACGCGGTCGATCCGCCTTTTGCCGCGGAGTGGCTGCGCAACATCAAAGCGGCGGACTGCCACCCCGATTATATTATTGCCAACCATGCCGAGCAGGATCACAGCGGCGCGCTGGTGGATTTTATCCAGGCTTACCCGCAGGCCAAAATCGTGACCAACGCCAAATGCCGTGAGTTTTTGCTTGACTTACTGCGCCTGCCGGTGGAGAAGTTTTTACTGGTCGAGGACAAAGCCGCGCTGGATTTGGGCTGTGGACTAACTTTGCAGTTTTATTTTGCGCCGTGGGTGCATTGGCCGGAGACGATGTTTACTTTTGTGCCGGAGGAAAATATTTTGTTTACGACTGATTTCTTGGGCGCGCATTACGCCTCGGACGATCTTTATCCGCGCGACGAGATGATTATTTACCGCGCCGCCAAACGTTATTATGCGGAGATTATGATGCCGTTCCGCGTGAATGTCCGCAAACATCTGGAGCTGATTAAAACTCTCGCGCCGAAAATCATCGCGCCGAGCCACGGTCAGGTTTACAATCATCCGGAATTTATTTTGTCCGCCTATACTGATTGGGCGGGCGAGGACACCAAAGACGCGCTGTTGCTCTATGTTTCGATGCATGACAGCGTGCGCCATATGACCGAGATTGTCCGCGGCGAGCTGGAAGCGAAAAACGTTACAGTGCGCGCGCTGGATTTGACTTCAGCCGATCTCGGCGCTGTCGCTATGGAATTGGTTGACGCGCGGGTTGTGTTGCTCGGCACACCGACGGTGCTGGCCGGCGCTCATCCGGTCGCGGCCAGCGCGGTTTTCCTTTTCAACGCTCTGCGGCCAAAAACTAAATATCTCGGCCTGTACGGCTCTTATTCCTGGGGCGGCCGCGCCGCGGAACAGCTAGCCGCCATGCTAACCGCTGTCAAGCCGGAAATTTTGCCGCCGCTGTTTTTTAAAGGCCTGCCGAAACCTGACGAAGAAAAACAATTGACAGCCTGGGCGCAGGATGTGGCCGCAAAATTATGATTGCGTAAGATGCCGGAACTGCCTGAAGTTGAGACAATTGTCCGCGGGTTACGCCGGCGCGTTGTCCAGAAAAAAATCAAAAGTGTCCAGGTGTCTTTTGCTAAAATTGTCAGCCCGCCCCGCGGCTTAAATTTTTTGGCCGGCGACAGATTTACTGATTTCGACCGGCAGGGCAAATACATCAAGATTTCCACCCAAAAAGGCGCGCGTCTGGTCGTGCATTTGCGCATGACCGGACAATTGTTCTTGGCCGCCAATTATCAGCCGGACAGGCATGTGCATATCGTTATTGAATTTACCGGCGCGCCGGAGAAACTTTATTACCGTGACATTCGCAAATTTGGCCGCTGGATCGTCGTGCCGCCGCGGAAAAATTTTGCGGACTGTATCAACGCCGGTACGGACGCGCTGGCGCTGAAATTGCCGGACTTGGCCAAACTTGTGCAAAAGCATAAGGATAAAGCGCTCAAAGTTTTTCTGCTTGACCAGACTATTCTGGCCGGTGTCGGCAATATTTATGCGGACGAGACGGCGTTTAGATTAAAGCTCGATCCGCATACTCCGGTTGGCCGGATCCCGCCGCGGAAATTACTGTCGGCGGTCGTCAGCGTTTTAAAGCTGGGCATTAAGAATAAAGGCACTTCGGTTTCTGATTATATTACTTCGTCCGGCGCGCGTGGCAATTTTCAAAATCTGCTCAATGTCTACAAACAAAAAAATTGCCGCCGCTGCGGCGCGCTTGTCCGGCGGGTCAAGCTGGCTGGCCGCACCACGCATATTTGCCCGCTCTGCCAGCCGCGCTGGAACGGCGCCAAACGTTCTGTTAAGTAGACAACAGCGCGGCAAATTCCGATCATAAAAAAAGCAGTTCAATTTTACCTGCCCGGCCTGTTTTGGAACGATACCAGCGCTGATTAGCCGAAATATCTTTTCAGCAGGCCGGTAAATCCAGCTCCGTGCCGCGCTTCGTCTTTGGCCATTTCATGCACGGTGTCATGAATCGCGTCATAATTGCGCTCTTTGGCGCGTTTGGCCAGGTCGAGTTTGCCGGCGCAGGCTCCGGTTTCCGCCTCGACGCGCATTTCTAGATTTTTCTTGGTGCTGGCGGTAACCACCTCGCCGAGCAGCTCCGCAAATTTCGCAGCGTGTTCCGCTTCCTCAAAAGCATAGCGTTTGTACGCTTCGGCGATTTCCGGGTAGCCCTCGCGTTCGGCCACGCGGCTCATCGCCAGATACATGCCAACCTCGGAACACTCGCCGTTGAAGTTGGCGCGCAGGTCGTCGAGGATGTCATTTTCCACGCCTTTGGCCACGCCAACCACATGCTCGCAGGCCCAGCCGTCAGTCATTTTCTCCTTGAATTTTGCCCTGGGGGCCCTGCACTGCGGGCAGCTTTCCGGAGGCTCGTTTCCCGTGTGCACATAACCGCAGACAGAACAAACAAATTTTTTCATAATTTTTCTCCTTTTCTTTTTTAATTTATTTAAGCTTTCTCAAATTGGTCTTTGCCGACGCCGCATTGCGGACACACCCAGTCGTCCGGCAGGTCCTCAAAAGCCACATTGTTGTTTTGCGCCGGATCATAAACGTAACCGCAAACTGTGCAAACGTATTTGGTCATATATATCCCTCCTTCCTAGCTATTGCCAAATCTCTTGGCCAAACGGCCGAAACGTTTAAATTTTTTAAGCCAGCCTTTTTCCTGTCCGCTGCATTTGGCGCAGACGCCATAAAAAACCGTGCGGCGGTTATCGACCGCAAATCCGCTCAAGCTTGGCTGGCTGGTTGGCGGAGTATATTTAACATCTATTATGCTGCCGCATTTAGTGCAGATCGCGTGCGGGTGCGGCTCGACTACGCCGTCAAAACGCTCTTCATTGTTTACCACGCCGACCGAAGCCAGCAAACCTTCCTCGCGGCAGACTTTGATATTGCGGTACACCGTCCCTAGCGAAATATCCGGCAGTTTGGGCTTGACCTGTTCATAAACCCAGCGCGCGCTCGGGTGAGTTTCTGTCAAGCGTATCGCTTCCAGGATGGCTTCTCTTTTTTTACTATGGTTTCGTGTCTTAGCCATGGTTAATCCTTAAAAATAAGAATGATTATTATTATTGATTTATGATACAGAAATATTTTAGACTTGTCAAGCGCGGACAAAATTTAGATTTTTAAATGTTTTGCTGTCAACAGCAGTCCCAAAGCGGTTTTCGCATCGGTGAGCCGGCCTTCATTGAGCAGCCGCAGCGCGGCGTCTAACGGCATTGGTTTTACTTCGATACATTCGTCCGCGTCTGGCTGGAGCTTTTGCGGGAAAAGCTCCTCAGCTAGATAGTAGTGCATGTATTCATTGCAGTAGCCGGGCAGAGAATAACCCTCAAATAACAATGTGAGCTGGCGCGCGCCAAAACCCGTTTCCTCGGCCAGCTCTCGCCGGGCGGCCTCTTCCGGTTTTTCACCGCCATGGTCAACACTGCCGGCCGGTATTTCCAGCAATTCAGATTGAATTGCGCCGCGGTACTGGCTGATGAGCAGAACTTCTTTTTTTGCATTGAGCGCGACTATAGCCACGCTGGGTTTATGGTCGATGCGCGTTTGCACGGTCTTTTGGCCGTTAGGCAAAGTTATCTCGTCTTCGTACAGGTTGAAAATGCGGCAGGAGTAGATCGGTTTGCTCATGCGTTGAATTATACTATAAAAATGTGCGATACTATTATATAGAGAGGAAATTTATGTATAAAAATATAAAAGCTCATACGGATATTTCAGTTATTTATCCGCCAGGTGGCGCGTGGCCTTTTTATGCTCTAGCTGGCCTTTTGCTGGGCTTGTTTGGCTTGGGTTTAGCCACTGGCTGCGATAATCAGGTTGGTTATACTCCGCCGCCGTCTGACGGAGGCGGTGATTACGGCCTGGATTTATTCCAGAAATCTTTTAGCGTTTACGGTTCGGGGACAGCCATTGCTCTCACCGAAGGTTACATCGAAGCAACGATTCCAGCCAATATCTCCGCCGCTCCCGCGGGTGTGCTGCTGGACCTGAACGCCTGGTTTAAACGGAGTTACATTCCGTGGCCGGCGCTGGTTCTAGAATTTTCTTTACCGGCGGGTGTTGACCTGAAAGATTTTTCTGTTTCTCTGACCGGCCGGACGACCGGGTTTATTCCGCTGAATCAAACCGCGGAGACATTGTGGCATCA
>JAITIE010000025.1 GCA_031279615.1 Candidatus Margulisiibacteriota bacterium
GGATAAAGCAGCCAGCCGGCGTTGTTTTGGCTGTTTATTCTCGTGAGGCCAAAAAGGAAAATTATTACCAGGCCAAATAA
The DNA here is from genome assembly GCA_031279615.1 of Candidatus Margulisiibacteriota bacterium. Classification (GTDB taxonomy): domain Bacteria; phylum Margulisbacteria; class Termititenacia; order Termititenacales; family Termititenacaceae; genus Termititenax. Next base: position 81 of record JAITIE010000025.1, read on the forward strand.
AACCGCATGCGCCTGACAGACCAGCTGAAAACCGAAAAAGATAGTCGCCTCGCGGATGTTCTCGCGGGTCAGCGGCAGTCCAGCGTTGAGCTTGATGATGCGCGCGACGCGCCATTTTTCCAGTTGCGGCGCAAATCCGGTAAAAGTCAGCAGATAGTGAATTAAAACCACCAGTCCCCACGCCGCGCAGGGTATCAGCCAGAATGTTTCCGCGAAAAGCAGTTTGTTGATGCTGATCAGCAACAGCGACACCAGCAGATAAACGCTCAGGTGAAAATAAAACGCCAGCCAGAAAAACAAACGCGCGGCGCGGCGTTTTTTCAGCTCCCGCTGCGGCAAATCTTTTTCCAGCGGGCCGGGTGTGATGCTGGCCAGATGCGCCCGCCGCCATTCCCGCGCCGTGCGTGATTCGATAAAAAAATGAATGCCGAAATGCAGAAAAAGAAAGATGCCCCAGACGGAAAGCGGCAGGATAAACCACGGTATTTCCGGCGAAGTGGTTTTGTTCACGGCGATCAGCAGAGCGTTGATACCGGTGTAGATAAAAAAATGAAAATAGAAAAAAGCTCGGGAGATAAATTTAGCCAGAGCTTTTTGCCGCGAGTCCATTTATTTTAATATTTTTTGCAGAGCCGCCGCGCGGTCGGTTTTTTCCCACGGAAAAATATCCCGCCCGAAATGGCCGTAAGCCGCGGTGTTCCGGTAGATTGGCCGCTTCAGGTCCAGCGTAGTGATGATGCCTTTGGGCGTCAGATCAAAAACTTGAGACAGCGCCGCGGCGATTTTTTCTTCAGGCAATTTGCCCGTGCCGTAAGTGTCCACATTTATCGAGAGCGGCTGCGCGTAGCCGATCGCGTAAGCCAGCTGCACTTCGCATTTCTCGGCCAAGCCGGCGGCTACGATATTCTTGGCAATATAGCGTCCCATGTAAGCGGCCGAACGGTCAACTTTGGAAGGGTCTTTGCCGGAAAATGCTCCGCCGCCGTGCGAGCCGACGCCGCCGTAACTGTCCGCGATTATTTTGCGGCCGGTCAGCCCCGTGTCGCCGGCCGGTCCGCCCAGCTCAAAACGGCCGGTCGGATTGATAAATATTTTGCAGTCCGCGCTGCGTCTGTCCGCCGGTATGACCGGATCGATGACCAATTTGGCGATGTCTTGGCGCAGCTGCTCGTTGCTCACGTCGGCGTCATGCTGGTGCGACACGACTATCGCCGTGACTTTGCCAGGCTTGCCGTCGTCGTATTCCACCGTGACCTGCGATTTGCTGTCCGGCCGCAGGTATTTTATTTTTCCGGCCTTGCGCAGTTCGGCGGCTTTCAGCACCAGCGCGTGCGCGAGGTCCAGCGTCAGCGGCAGATAATTTTCCGTCTCGGCGGTGGCGTACCCGAACATCATGCCCTGATCGCCCGCGCCCTGTTCTTTAAATTCACCCTGGCCTTCGGTCACGCCCTGGGCAATATCCGGCGACTGCTGATGAATATGCGTTTCGACGCGACAGGTTGCGGCGTTGAAACCGTACTCGTCCTTAGTGTAGCCGATATCCGCGATGACTTGCCGCGCGACCTTTTCATAATCCACTTTGGCGGTCGTGGTGATCTCACCGGCGATGACCACGAGATTGGTCGTGACCAGCGTTTCGCAGGCCACGCGCGAATTTTTATCCTGTTCGAGGCAGGCGTCAAGTATCGCGTCAGAGATTTGATCGGCGACCTTGTCCGGATGCCCCTCGGAAATCGACTCGGAAGTAAAAAAATGACGGGACTTAATTTTGCTCATTAGTATTCTCCTTTTGTTATTTAATCCATACCTAATAGGTAGGGATTGTACGCTTTTTCCCATTGAATGTCAATCTATGCCAAATCTATGCCTGTCCCCAGTCCCCAAATCGATTAATCTATGCCTGTCCCCAAATCCCTTTTTCCAGACAACTTCTAACATTTATTGAATGTCAGAATGTCAATCTATGCCTGTCCCTTGATTAAAATTAAGCGAAGCATGGCAAATATCTTTACCATCGCGAACACGGCATAGCACTGAAAGTTACGTTCGCTTCAGGCAAAATATTTGCCGCGCTATCTTCTTTACCTAATATATACCCACTTTTTTAAAAAAATACCTATATATTACTATGTATCTATATCGTAAGTAACCGGAAATAATTTCACTTTTTTAGACAGAACGGTTCTGCGCCAAATATGCAGCATTGAGCGTGTTTTGCATGAGCATGGCGATGGTCATGGGGCCGACGCCGCCGGGGACTGGTGTGAGGAATCCGGCGGCTGCGGAAACGCTCGCAAAGTCCACATCGCCGGTCAATTTGCCGTCCACGCGGCTGGTGCCGACATCGATTACCACCGCTCCGGCCTTGACCATCTCTCCGGTAATTAAACCAGGTTTGCCAGTCGCGGCAATCACGATATCTGCCTGCCGCACCTCATTAGCCA
>JAITIE010000062.1 GCA_031279615.1 Candidatus Margulisiibacteriota bacterium
GCAAACTCGCCTCTAGAAATATTGGCACAGCTTGTAACCATGCTGTAATTATATCAGAGGAAGTTTATTCCCACAAATTATTCATGGGCACGGCGCGCAAATTTTTACCGAAAGGCAAAACATATTCGCCGGTGTAAAGTACCAGACCGTAAAACGGCTTTTTAGCCAAATTATCTCTGAACCATTTAAGCTGTTTAAAATCCTCCGCGTTCAAGCTGGAGCCGGATTTTACCTCCAGACCAAAAATTTCTTTTTTAGTCTCAATTATAAAATCAATTTCATGCTTGCGGTTGTCTCTATAATGGTGCAGGCTGGCCGCTTCAGCCAGATCAACCTGCGCCGCCAGTTGATTGTAAACAAAAGTTTCCATGAGTTTTCCAGACTTGTCGCTGGAAGATTCCACATCCGCCAGTTTCCAATTTAACACCGCGCTCAGCAAGCCGGTGTCAGTTATAAACAACTTATCCTGTTTGCCCACGCGGTCATAGCCGGTATTGAGCCAGGGTGGAACCCTGTCCAGCAAATAAATATTTTCCAGAATATTTATGTATTCATCCAGCGTCTGGCGGGCAACCGCAAACCCCGAGCCGATGCTCGCTTTGTCCATATACTTGGCGGAAAATTCGCAAAGCGCCGCGAACAGTTTTTTCAAAACATCCTGTCTTTTGATATTGGCCACATAACGCAAGTCCTTTTCGATCAAAGCATTGACGTAACTGCGGTGCCATCTCCGGCGCGCGGGCAGACTTTTGGTCAAAGGCTCCGGAAATCCACCGGCCAGCGCGATCTCCAATATTTTCTTTTTGTTAAAGGATTTGTTTTCCACAAAATCTTTGCGCGCCAATCTCTTGAGTAATAAAGGTTCCTTGCCTAAAATCTCCCCGTAAGAAAAAGGCCGCAGTCTTATTTTCTCCACCCGGCCAGCTAGAGATTCTCTGACCGTCGGCAAAGTTTGGATATTGGCTGAGCCGGTCAGGAGATACTGGCCGTAACGCTTGTTTTTATCCACCGTCAGCTTAATGGCCAGCAGTAAGTCCGGCGCTCTCTGCACTTCGTCAATGATCATGGTGCGCCGGTCATGCTTTATAAACTCCGGCGCGTCCGCCAGAGCGGATTTCAAAAAAAACTCATCGTCCAAAGTCCGGTAGGTGAAACCCTTTTTAACCAGACATTTGGCCAAAGTAGTTTTGCCGCATTGTCTGGAACCCGCTAGTAAAGTCACGCGCATGGTTTTCAGAGACTCCATGATGGAGGCTTCTTGCCACCTGTTTTTAACCATATTAAGAGCATATCAGCGATGTGGCTAAATGTAAAGTGGGGACGGGGCTAAATGTAAAGTTGAAAGGTGGCTAAATGTAAAGTAGAGTCGGGGCTAAATGCAAAGCGCGACGGCGAGAACAACAAACAAACTGGATATTATTTGGCCAAATATTTCAGCACAATGCCTAAAGTTTTTTGCGGATCATCGTCGGCCTGGATCTCCGTCAGCAGATTTTGTTTTTGATAAAAATCAATCAGCGGCTGGGTTTTTTCCAGAAAAGTGGCAAAACGTTTGCGAATCGTTTCTTCTTTGTCGTCCTCGCGCTGGATCAGCGCGCCGCCGCAAATGTCACAGACGTCTTTTTGTTTCGGCGGCAGATTGAGCAGATGATACGGCTTGCCGCATTTCTGGCAGGACACGCGGTTGACCAGACGGCGGATTACCCGGTCCAGCTCCACGCTCAAATAAAAGACCGCGGCGATAGGCCGCCCCAGCCCGGCTAGAATTTTTTCCAGCATCTCGGCCTGCGGTATAGTCCGCGGAAATCCGTCGAGCAAAACGCCGTTTTTACAGTCGGCGGAGTTCAGCGTGTCCTTGATCATCTGACCGATCAAATCGTCCGGCACCAGCGCGCCGGACTGCACGTAACCGTTGATCTCCTGACCGAGCGGCGAACCGGAAGCGATGACTTCCCGCAGTAAATCGCCGGTGGAAATATGCTTGATGCTCAAGCGCGGACACAAATCCACGGCCAGCGTGCCTTTGCCCGCGCCCGGCGCGCCGAGGATAATCAAATCTGTCGTCATCTAATCAATCCTTCATACTTGCTGTTCACGACCACCATGTCGATCTGGCGCATGAGGTCGAGAGTCACACCAACCATGATCAGCAAAGCCGTGCCGCCCAAGCCAATGAACGTGTCGATCGTGGTGATATTGGCGGCCACAATCGGCAGAATCGTGATCAGCGCTAAAAACACCGCGCCGACAAAAGTCAGCCGCGAAATAATGCTGTCCAGATACTGCACGGTCGGCTGGCCGGGGCGCACACCCAGAATAAATCCGCCGTATTTTTGAATATTGTCCGCCAGTTCGCGCGGATTGAAAGTGATTGCCGTGTAAAAATAAGTGAAAAAGAAAATCAGCACGGCAAAAAGTAGCATGTACCACACACCGTCCGGCCGCAGCGCGGCAGCCAGACCGGCTAGAAATGGCAGCACCTGCGCCAGCATGGCTGGAAACATTAGCATCGAGGAAGCAAAAATCACCGGCAGCACACCGCCTTGATTGATCTTCAGCGGAATATACGTTGCCTGACCGCCGTACATTTTGTTGCCGACGATTTTCTTAGCGTACTGCACGGGGATTTTGCGCTGTGCGTCCTGCACGATCACAATGCCGATCACGACTAGCACCAGCACCGCCAGCAAAAAAAACAGGCCGATATAATCCGACGGCTCGAGCAAAACTTTCATGGTGCGCGAGATATAAGACGGCATGCGCGAAATGATGCCGGTGAAAATCAACAGCGACGCGCCGTTGCCGATGCCGTTGACGGTGACCAGCTCGGAAATCCACATCAGGAACGCCGTGCCGCCCATCATGGTCAGCGCCGAGGTGAGCACAAACCACCAATAGGAGAGATAACCGGTGTTAATGGAAATCAGATTGGTGTTCAAAAAACTAACCGCCACGGTCAGGCCTTGAAAAAAGCCCAAGCCCAGCGCCAGATAACGCGTGTACTGTGAAATTTGCTTGCGGCCGCCCTCGCCTTCCTGCGCCAGCTCTTTGAGCGACGGCATGATGATCGTCAGCAGCTGAATAATAATCGACGCGTTGATATAAGGAATGATGCCCATCGAGAAAATCGAAAAATTGGTCAAGGCGCCGCCGGAAAACAAGTCGACGAAGCCCAAAAGCGAAGAATTGCCGGCGGCGCCGCTGGCGGAGAGGGCCTTTAAGGCGGAAGTGTCGATCCCGGGCAGCGCGATAAAAGTGCCGATGCGCGACACCGCAATCATGGCCAGCGTAAAAAACAGCCTTTTTCGCAAATCGGGAAGTTTAAAAATATATTTGAGGTTGGCGAGCA
>JAITIE010000115.1 GCA_031279615.1 Candidatus Margulisiibacteriota bacterium
CCGAGCAGTTTTTGCGGCGCCTCGCCGTCTTTGAGCAGCGCGGTGGTCAGCCGCAGGGTTTCCGGCAGGTCTTTACGGCGCAGCGCTTCGCCCAAAGCATAGGCTTGCAGTCCGCCCGCGCTGGCCAGCGCCTGGACATCGTGGATGTTCAGTTTATTTTTGCCGGAAGCGTAGAGCAGCAGTTTATCGGCTTCATTGGCCAGCGCGCTGAGCGACAGACCGGTGGCTGCGACCAGAAACTCCGCGGCCGTCCGGTCCAGCGCGCAGTTTTTTTCACGCAGATAATTGCTGACCCAGTCCGCCGCTTTGTCCTGTTCCCAGGGCTTGAACGGCTCAAAAATTTTAGTCTCGCCGTTTTTTTGAAAGAACTTAAAAATTTTCCGCCGCTGATCGACCGGCCCGTTAACCACGAAAACTGCCTGCACGCCGTCCGGCAGGTTTTCCAGCGCGGTCAAAAGACGCTTTTCCGCAGGCTCATCCAGGCCAGCTTCTGCTTCCACGCCATCCGGTTCCGCGCTCTTTTTTTTCCTGCCGCCTTTTAGGAAAAACGGATCGTTGACCAGCACCAGACGCGTCGGCGAAAAAGTCGGTATGGTTTGCAGCGAGTTGATGATCCTGTTGAGGTCTTTTTCTTCCGGCGGGATAATATCCAGCGCAAAAGCCGCCAGAGACGGGTCGCTGTATTTTTTCTTGAGCGCGCGGACGGTCTGCTCGACCAAAAACTGTTCTTCGCCGCCGATTAGATAAAGATTAGCGTCTGTCATAAAAGCCGCGCTCCTGTCCGATCGTGGTGGATTCTTCATGGCCGGGCCAGACAATGACCGCGTCGTCCAGGGCCAGCAGTTTTTGCAGGGACTTCTGGATGTCTGCCGCGCTGCCGCCCGGAAAATCCGTGCGTCCCAGATAGCCGCCCGCGAACATCATGTCGCCGCTGAACAAATGATTTTCCAGCAGCAAACAGCTTGAGCCCGGCGTGTGTCCGGGCGTGGTGATGACCTGCGCCGGCAGAGTGATATTTAGTTTGTCCGTATACCACTGATCGACGGTCAGGTCTCCGATATGATAATAATCTTTTTCTTTCTCGATCAGCCATTGGTCGGCAGCCGGCGCCAGCAGCGGAATAGCGTATTCTTGTTTGAGGGCGTTATCGGCCATGATGTGATCCCAGTGGCCGTGCGTGTTGATGATGGCAACGGGCCGCAGCTGGAGCTCTTTTATTTTCGCGCTGATTTTTTCGGCTGCAGCGCCCGGATCGATGATCAGCGTCTGCCCGCCGGACGTGACCAGATAGCAGTTGGTGTGGATCGGTCCGACGATGACTCTCTCTACAGTTATCATTGCAGGCTCACCCCAAAGGTATATTGTTTGTAATATTCTGAGCGGTTGATCGAAATATTCCAGTGGCACAATTTGAATTCCAGACCATAAATTTGATCGCGGACTTTGTGCTCGGTGATCGAGTAGTAGCGCGTGTAATTTAATTTTAGATTGTCCAGCGCCTGCCAGCCTACGCCAAAATGATTTTCCTCGGAAGTGCCGGCGTACAGGGTTTCGGAATTGAACGGCGAGATGCCGAGTTCGTCGGGCGTGTATTTATAGCCGGCGTTAAAATTCAAACGCTGCCAATTTTTCTTATAATTGACGCTGTAGATCAGGCGTTTCCAAAAACCGATCAGATAACTTTTTTCTTGATAAGCTGAGCTACTGTAAACGGCGGCCGGTACCAATTCGCCAAAAGCGCCCAGCCCGAATTGACGCTCGATTTTGCCCTCCCAGTTGTTTTGCAGATATTCGCGCGTGCCGGATTGAAAATTTAGTTTGTCAAGATCGGCGCTGTTTTGGATCAACTCAACATCCTCTTCATGGATCTGTGCCAGGAAACTACTGAAAGAAATATCCAGGCCTAGCGGCGCTCTATAGACCGGCGTGGTCAAACCGAGCTTGGGCAGGTAACTGACCCACTGATAACCGACCATTTCGCGGTTGGTTAAGATTAAAGTCAGTTCAGGATAAGTGTCTTTGCTGGGCGGCAGGATACCGCTGAAAAATTCATCAATAATTTGACCGCGGGCTTTTTGCGGCACACCCAGCAGCAGACTGTGCTGAAAGCCATAGGAGGTCCGGCCGCCCAGTCCGGTCAGATAGTGCAGGCGCAGTTGGCCGCGATTGGCCTGGTCTATTTTGTAATTATTGGTGAAACCGACGCGCGCGCCGAGATTGGCCAGATAATGCAGATCAAAAGTGCCGGTCAATTTTTCGTTGCGGTAATAACTTAAACCGGCTTTGGCGTAAGCGCCTTCCACCGGATTGTAGCCAAGCTGCGGTATGGCGCTGTACATGCTGTCCAGATTGCCGCTCAGATCAGACACATTATTAGGCACATACATGACCGGCAGGAAGAAAAAATAAATTACGGCGTGATCGTTGACCACATCGCCCCACTCGGGATAGATGCTTAAACGCTGTGAAGTAATATGATTGCAGGGATTGGGCTGGTCGCAGGTGGTTTGGTAAGCGTTTTCTACAACTATGGAGTTTTCACGAATAATAACATTTTGGCCGCGGACTCTGTTTTTGCGTATAGTCAGAGTGATGTCTTCACCGTACGCTTCGTTCTTTTGATAATCGTATTGCAGCGAACCGCCGGAAACCTGCTGCTGGTCGCGGTTGAAAACAAAACCGTCGTTAACAGACAATTGTTTCTGCTCGAGATTGACCGTCGTGGAATTGGCCTGCACTTTAATATTGCCATGAACAACAATCACGTTGCCGCTGGCGCGAACAAATTGGTTTTCACCGGCGTAATTGATGTTGTCGGCTTCAATGGAAACTTCCGCCGCCGCGGTCAGGCCGCAGATCAACAGCGCGGTGAATAATTTAAATCTGCACATCTAACGGCACGCTCATTTTTTCTTTGCGTTCAAACCGCGTAAAAGCTTTTAAGAAAACCAGCTCGGCTTTGCCGGTCGGGCCGTTGCGGTTTTTGGCGACGATGAGCTGCACGGTGTTGTCTTCCGCGCCGAAACTGCTGTCGTAGTCCTGATAGCTCAAGCGGTGAATCAGCAAGACGACGTCGGCCACCTGCTCGATCTCGCCAGAGTCGCGCAGGTCGGACATTCTAGGCGGACGCGAGCCGCGGCCGCTGGTTTTATTTTCGCCGGAGCCACCGAAGCCCAGCCCGTGTTTTTCCACTTCGCGGTTGAGCTGAGCGATGACGATGACCGGAATGTTTAATTCTTTGGCCAGATTTTTCAGCGCGCGCGCCCAATTGGACACCTCCAGATAACGGCTTTCCTGCCGTCCTGCCGTGCTGGTAATCAGCGTCAAAAAATCGACCACGATCAGCTGAATATCTTTTTCTATTTTGAGCCGGCGCGCTTTGGTCTGGATTTGCAGGATTGTGTTCGGCGAGTCGTCGATATAAATCGGCGCGTTGCTCAGATTGGCCAGAGATTGGGAAAGTTTTCTCTGGTCTTCAGCGGATAAATTTCCGGTTTTAATGCTGTGCGCGTTGAGTTTGGCGTCGGTGGTCAGCAGGCGCGTCGCCAGCTCTTCTTTGGACATTTCCAGCGAAAAAATCCCCACCGGCGCGTTGCGCCGCAGGGCGACATGGGCGGCGATGTTCAGGGCTAGCGCGGTTTTGCCGACGGACGGCCGCGCCGCGATGACGATCATATTGGTGTTTTGGAAACCGCCGGTGATTTGATCCAGTTCGTCATAGCCGGTCAGCAGGCCGCCAGCTTCAGGATTGGCGCTTTTGCGCGTGAGATCATCGTAGGCAATATCCAGAGGCACGCGCAGATGCTGAAAACCTTGCTTAATATTGCGTTGAGCTAAATCAAAAATGGTTTTCTGAGCGTTTTCCACGATCTCGTCTGGATTGCCGTCGGGCTGATAGGCTGTGGAGGCCATGCCGTGGCCGGCCTCAATGATGCTGCGCATCACATAATTGCGTTCGACTATCTCCGCGTACTCTCCGGCATGCGCCGGAGTAACCACCGTATTGGCCAGATCGGCCAGGTAAGCGCGCCCGCCTTCCGGCAAAGCGTTCTTTTGCTTCAGCTCTTCCGTGACGGTGAGCATGTCGATTTTCTTATTCTGCGCGGCCAGACTCTGCACGGCCTGATAAATATTCTGGTGCGCCGGCAGATAAAAACTTTCCGGCTGCAGGCGGTCGATGACTTTGAGCACGGCTTCCTGATCGATGAGCAGCGCGCCCAGCAGATTTTGTTCGGCTTCGAGGTTTTGCGGCGGGACTCTTTCTTCCGGCATAGGGTTAGTTATTATACGGATAAACGGAGCTTCAGGCAATATTAATGGCTAAAACCCGCCCCAACCTCCATTTTTTGTCCCGTGCATTTTTTGCCTGAAAGGTGGTATAATTAAGTTAGTATTGTCTTGTCCTAAACGGGGGATTTATGGCGGTTAATTTTAATCAAAATAATAACAGGGTTTATTCGGAAGCCGCGCAGGCCTCGGCGGTCTGGAGTCTGCTGAAAAAAGAAGAAAAGAAAAGCAGCAAAAAAATCACTTCCGCAATCCGCAAGTATCATTTGGCGCACGAGGCGGTCAAAAAGGAAATTGCCGAGGCTTTGAGCGAGTCGATAGGGCAAAGTATCAAGCCGGAAAGCGAGATGGTGGAAAACGCCATATTTTCGCTGTCGCTGGGGCGGATTTTTGAGAGCCGTGACGGCGAGGCTGCCCTGCATCCAGAGTTAAAAACAGAACTGCAGCGTTACGATTCCGAGTCGCCGGAGGCCAAAAAAGCGGTGGCGCATCACTTGAGCCGCGGCAGCGAGCAGGAAGTGCCGGTCAGCGCCAAGGTTGTGGAAAAAGACATTGACGAGATATCGATCCGCACGATCGAAAATCCGAGTATTTTGTACTCCTAAAA
>JAITIE010000008.1 GCA_031279615.1 Candidatus Margulisiibacteriota bacterium
GTTGCTCAACCCGCCTGTCAGTTCGTCGGTGTGAATAATTTCAGAGGCAGATATTTTTTATAATTTTGAAAATCTTTGTCCTCAGTGAATATTTCCCAATTGTTTTGAACCGCGGCGGCGCAGATCAAAAAATCGGTATGCGAACCCTGCACGCCGTGCCGGCGGCAAATATTAGCGTATTCCGCGGCCAGTTCATAGACTGCTGTGTCCAACGGAAAATCAGTTAAACCGGAAAGTTTTTCTTTTAATTTCTGAAAAAGAGCCGGACTGGATATGCCGGAAAGCAGTTCCTGCCGGATGGGGCCGATTAAAACAACCCTCAAATCGCGCAACAAGTCCGTCAGTATCTCGGTAGTTTTTTTATAATCGCGGGGTATTTGGCGGCGCAGGACCGCCGACCAGACCGAAGTGTCAACTAGTACTTTCATTTGCGGCGGCGTAATTTTTTATAATTGTAGTTAGGGGCGTATTCTACATTATGAAATAGGCTGATAATATCTTCCGCCCGGCGTCTCTGAATAAACTCCCGCAGAGCTAAAGTAACCGTGTCTTTCTTGGTTTTAAGCCCGCCGGTGGTTAAAGCCGTGTTTAATAAAACGTCATCTATAGCCAGATTAGTAGCCATCGCCGCACCTCACCCTTGCAATATTACACAATATTATGTGTAAAGTCAAGTGTGGTATTTAGCCGGTTCACCGCCGCCGCCGGATGATTGTATAATGCGGGGCATGTTTAGATTGCAAGCGGATTATCAGCCCGCCGGTGACCAGCCGCAGGCCATCGCGCGTTTAACGGAAATTCTCTCCCGCGGCGCAAAACGGCGGGCGGTGCTCCTGGGCGTGACCGGCTCGGGCAAAACTTTTACCGCGGCCAACGTGATCCAAAATCTGCAAAAACCGACGCTGGTTATCGCGCACAATAAAACTCTGGCCGCCCAGCTCTACAGCGAATTCCGCGAGTTTTTTCCGGACAATGCGGTGGAATATTTTGTCAGTTATTACGATTATTATCAGCCGGAAGCTTACCTGCCCGCGACGGATACTTATATCGAAAAGGACGCCTCGATCAATCAGGAAATCGATCGCCTGCGCCACAGCGCGACCAAAGCCTTGATGACCCGCAAAGATGTCATAGTCGTGGCCTCGGTGTCCTGCATCTACGGCCTCGGCCTGCCGGAGGAATATTTCCACACGGTTTTTTATTTGAAGCAGGGACTGAATATTTCCCGCGACGCGGTGATCAAGCGTCTGGTGGCCATGCACTATGAGCGCAACGATGTCGAGGTCAGCCGCGGCAAATTTCGCGTCAAGGGCGACACGCTGGAGCTGGTGCCGCCGGATCAGCTGGATATTGTCCGGCTGGAATTTTGGGGCGATGAACTGGAGAAAATAACGGAGCTCAACGCCGCGGACCGGACGCCGCTGCGGACCCCCGCGGACATCGCCATTTATCCGGCCAAACATTATGTGACCGACAAAGAAAAACTGGAAATCTCTTTGCAAAATATCCAGCGCGAGATGGAAGAGCAGGTGGCGGCTTTTACAAAAGAAAAAAACGCGGTGGCCGCGCAGCGCATCAAACAGCGCACGCTCTATGACCTGGAAATGATCCGCGAGATCGGCTATTGCAACGGCATTGAGAATTATTCGCGGCAGCTCGACCTGCGCGCGGCCGGTTCGCCGCCGGGCACTTTGCTGGATTATTTTCCCGAGGACTTTTTGCTGATAATCGACGAGTCGCATGTGACGGTTTCGCAGATCGGCGGCATGTCAGCCGGGGACAAAGCGCGCAAAGACCGTCTGGTGGAATACGGTTTTCGCCTGCCGTCCGCTAGAGACAACCGACCGCTGACTTTTCGTGAATTTAACGCGAAAATTAAAGACACTCTTTACGTGTCCGCCACGCCGGCCGAGTATGAGCTGGCGGACGCCGGGCGGGAAAATGTCGTCGAGCAAATCATCCGGCCGACCGGGCTGGTAGACCCGCAGGTGGAGATCAAGCCGGTCGAGGGGCAGGTGCCGGATCTGATCAAAGAAGCGGAAAAAGTTATCGCGCGGCAGGAAAGAGTTTTGGTGACCGCGCTGACTAAGCGCATGTCCGAGGAATTGAGCCAGTTTTTGCTGGGCAAGGGTTTTAAGGTTTGTTATTTACACTCGGATATTGAGACGCTGGAGAGGGTGAGGATACTCAACGACCTGCGCGCGGGCAAGTACGATATTTTGGTCGGCGTCAATTTACTGCGCGAGGGACTGGACTTGCCGGAAGTGTCGCTCATCACCATACTGGACGCGGACAAAGAGGGTTTTCTGCGTTCGGAACGTTCGCTGATCCAGACTATTGGCCGCGCGGCGCGCAATATCAACGGCCGCGTGATTTTGTACGCGGACACTTTGACGGAAAGCCTCGACAGGGCCGTCCGAGAGACGAACCGGCGCCGCGCTATTCAAATAGCCCACAATCAAAAACACGGGATCACGCCGGAAACAATTAAGAAAAATATTAAAAAGAGCGTCGTGGCTGACGAGACCGCACTGACCAAACCGCCGCCGCTGAAAAATCCGCTGGAATTATTGGAGTACGTCAAGCAGCTGCGCGCGGAAATGTTCCAGGCGGCGGAACAGCTCGATTTTGAACGCGCGGCGCTGCTGCGGGATAAATTGAAAGAGCTAGAATAAAATTATATTATCTTTCTTTGCTTTTTCTCATACTGGCATAATATTTTCTGGTTTCTGACTTTGTAAACTCAATATATTGGTCATTGGTCATGCCCGCAGTTTTTTTATACAAACTAGCTTGTAACCCGTCCTTAAACTTAATGCAATCAAAAGTTTTAGTGTCAATCATTTTTCATTACCTCCTGCGGTGTGCGAATTTCCAACAGATTATATCCCTCTTTTAAGTTTACCGCATTGAACCTCTTTATTTTATCATAATTAACTATATGCCGAAAGTTCCAACTTACCAACAGATTTACATTTAAGACCGTAGCAATAGCGATGTGCAAAGCATCACCACGGTAGTTTTCGCTAACTATTTTTTCCGCCAAATATTTATCAGTCAATGCCTGCATTTCCTTGGTAACTTCTGTTTTCTCATAACTTAATGTTTCCAAGTTCTCTTTTACATCATTAGGAGCTCCATCATTTAACTCTGTAATTACATGGTCAGAAATAACAGGCTTATAGACACCTTTTCTAAACAGGCCAAAGAGCTTGCGTGTCGGTTCCATAAACTCTTTGTCAAAATAACCACCAATTACAGAATTTTCAATATAAACCCTGACCTCTTTTTGCATGGTTTAATTTTAACTTATTTTCTGCTTAATTTGGAGCAGCCAGTCGGTTCTGCTCCCTGCGGGTCTGCCGACCGCTTATTTAACAATAGAGCCGTAAGTAAAGGCGCCGCCGGAATTAGCCGGCAAAGTGGTGATCGTCAATTCAAACCGCCTGTATTTATACACATCGCTCGGCACAATGCTTAAATTAGTGTAAGTCAGATTGGCGTCGCCGCTCAGAGTCGCCGTGTAGGTTTGGGCTGTGCCGCTGCCGTCTATATTTTCATAAGCTTTGACTGTAATATTGCCGTTGCCGGAACTCAAACCGGTTAGACGCAATTCGCCGTTCCAGTACACCTCGTCCGGCAAAATGGCGGTGATTGTCACCGGCCCCATACTCAAAGTTGCTTCTGCATTTTTAAACTCCTGACGATAATAGATCGGAGAGCCGGCGGACTGCTGAGTTAACTGCATGTTGCCGACCAGCGTGTCCCAGGCGGAAAGATTCAAGACGAGTCTGGGTTCGTTGATGGTGAATGTATAAATCG
>JAITIE010000028.1 GCA_031279615.1 Candidatus Margulisiibacteriota bacterium
CCAGCACAAAAGCCAGCAAAGACTCGGCGTCATGCTTAGCGGCGGCCACGCCTTTGGCGCGCAAGAAATTCTCCGACCACCTAAGAATCTTTAAAATTGTCCAGATTTTAGTTCCCTCTAGCATTGCGTAATTTATTATATAAGTCTTCTAATTTTAGATAAATACTCACAATTCGATCAATACACCTCTATAAAGCAAAAACATTTTTTGGCTTTTTTAAAAAAGCTGGAGTAAAATATATTTATGGAAGTATTTCACGGCAGCGACATTATCGTGGATAAGCCTCAAATTCTAACCGCCAACCGGTTGTTGGATTTTGGTGAAGGCTTTTACACAACCTCCAGTTATGAGCAAGCTAAACGCTGGGCGCAAAAAGTCAGCATTAGAAGAAAAACCAGCGCCCAAATCATTACTAAGTATAATTTCAATCTAGAAGCCGCGCAGAAAAATTTAAAAATCATAGAATTTCTGCGTCCGGATCAGGAATGGTTGGATTTCATTACAGCCTGCCGCAATGGCAAATTGCCACTAATCGACTATGACATCGCAATCGGACCGGTAGCCAATGACACGGTATACTCAACTATCCGCCTCTATGAAACCGGCGTGCTAAATCAAGCTGAAACTGTCGCCCGCCTAAAAGTTGAAACTATTGGCAATCAAATACTTTTTCACACGGCGGCGGCCTTGCCGTATTGCAAATTTCTTAACGCAGAGCAAATCTATGGATAAAGAAAAATTCGCGGCGTTAATGCCGGTCATAACCGCCGATTTAATCCAAACAATCATTGCGAAAGACAATCTTCCGCCGACAACAGCCCTGCAAAGGCTATACCATTCCAAATTGTACGCCGCGCTGGACAACGAAGCAACCAAAGTCTGGCAGTATAGCACCGAAAAACTGTTTGCGCTTTTCTCCGCGGAACAAAATTCCGGGGAATTAATTTTGCCGGAGTACTAAACCATGGATAAAATTCTCGCTTACAAAATATTCTGCCTGGAAAACTACAAGAACGCCCATAATTTATCCGGCAGTGAAGCCTTAAATATTTTTAATAATTATAAAGTTTTCGACTACATTGCCAGCTGCTATGAAGTCCTGCATTCCACCGGCTCAAGATATATCGTTGAAGATATCGACCAATTTATCGCCGCTAGAAAAAACTAAATTACGCCGCCTGCAGTTTGGCGATGCGGTCGGCCTGGATCAAAGCGTCGGTAATCGCGGACAGATCGCCGCCTTTGACTATCGCGTCCAGATTGTAAAGCGTCAGGCCGATGCGGTGGTCGGTGATGCGGTTCTGCGGATAATTGTACGTGCGGACTTTTTCCGAGCGGTCACCGGAGCCGACCTGTGTTTTGCGCAAATCTTTTTCTTTGGCCAGCCGCTCTTTTTCCTGCATTTCATACAAACGACTGCGCAAAACACGCATGGCGCTGTCTTTATTGGCGTGCTGCGAGCGGCCGTCCTGACAGGAAACCACCAGACCGGTCGGCAAATGCGTGATGCGCACTGCCGAGTCGGTCTTATTGATATGCTGACCGCCCGCGCCGCTGGAACGATAAGTGTCTATTTTCAAATCCGCAGGATTTATCTCCACGTCCACATCCTCAACTTCCGGCATGATCGCCACGGTCGCCGCGGAAGTATGCACGCGTCCCTGCGCTTCCGTCTCCGGCACGCGCTGCACGCGGTGCACGCCGGACTCGTATTTCATCTTGCCGTAAATGCCTTCGCCGCTGATCTCCACAATGACCTCTTTAAACCCGCCCTGCTCGGCCTCGGTCAAAGACAACACTTGAAAACGCCAGCTGTTGCGCTCGGCATAACGCCGGTACATCGAAAAAAGGTCTGACGCAAACAAAGCGGCTTCTTCGCCGCCCGTCCCTTGCCGTATTTCCAAAATCGCGTTTTTATTGTCATCGGGGTCTTGGGGCACTAACAGAAACTTTAATTCTTCCTCCAGCGCATCCGCCGCTTCGTTGTTCGTTTTCCATTCGGCCTCCGCCAGCTCGCGCAGTTCCTTGTCTCCGGCCGGATCGTCCAGCAGCGTTTTGGCGTCCGCGGCGGCTTGTTTAACTTTTTTGTATTCCTGATATTTCTCGACAATATCTTTCAGCTCCGCCTGGGCGCGCATCAGTTCACGGTAATGTTTCAGATCCGCGGTCACCTGCGGGTCATACAAAGCCAGCTCATTGTCGCGGTAACGTTTGACAATTTCCTCGATTTTGTCCAGCATCAATCTATTCCTTTGGCGGCTTCCAGCGCCGCGATCGCCGCCGCGACCATTCGCGCGTCCGGCTGGCGTGTGGTCAAATACTGCAAAAGCAAACCCGGCCCTAAAATAATATTCGTTAGAAATCTCGGCAGGCGGCAGACCAAGCGCACCAGCTCATAACTCAGGCCGGCCACAACCGGCAGCATGAGCAGTTTAAGCAGCAGGCGGGAAAACAACGCCGTGCGTCCGAAAAAAGCCAGGACAATTATAGAAACGCCAAACACCACCAGTAAAAACGAAGTGCCGCAACGCGGATGCAGTGTGGAATATTTTTGCACGTTTTCCACCGTTAGTTTTTCGCCGGCCTCGTAAGCATGCACGGTCTTGTGCTCGGCGCCGTGAAAACCGAAAATGCGGACCATGTCCCGCGAAAAACCAACCGCCAGCAAAAAAATGATAAAAATCAAAATACGCGCCGCGCCTTCCAGCAGATTTAAAAGCAGTACGCTGCTAAAAACATTTTGCAGGCGCGAGAAAAAAAAGGCCGGCAAAAAAATGAACAGGCCAAAAGTCAGCAGCAAAGAAATCGCCAGCGAGATCGGCATTTCGTATTTGGACTGCTTGGCCTGCTCCTCCGGCAGGGCCACGCGCAGAGAAAAATCCAGCGCCTTGACGCCGATGCTCAGCATCTCCACCAGATTGAAAAAACCGCGCAGGAAAAACCAGCCCAAAAACGGGAATTTCTTTTTCCAGGGCGTGTACTCCTGACGCTCCACAACCAAGCGGCCGTGCGGCGCATAAACGGCGCAGCCCAGAGCCTGACTGCCTTTCATCATCACGCCTTCGATCAACGCTTGGCCGCCCAGCAACTCTTTAGCTGACATTATTCTCCTCCGGCAGATATTCCAGACCAACAACTAACTGCGGCTCGTTTTTAAGCTCCTGCCGCTGCAAGCGCCAAATATTCTTTGGCTCAGGGATTATAATGTTTTTTTGCAAAGCGAGAAACTCCGCCAGACCGCAGGCCGGACGCAGGTTGTACGGTGTGCGGTACTGCATCGGCACGGCATATTTGTACGGTATCTGGCGCAAAACCGGCGCGGCCGCTTGGGGTGTCAAAACAGTTCCGCCGCCGACCGGAATAAACAAAACATCCACCGGCCCGATCTGCGCCAGCAATTCCTGATCCGGAGCCGAGCCGAGCGCGCCTAGATGACAAAAACGCACCGCCTGCATGTCCCAGCAAAAAATCGTGCTGACGCTGTGCGGCTCACCGGGTGTCCGGACGGGAATGCCGCGGATCTTGACCCAATTTAATTCGCGGCAGCCCTCGCCTTGAATGACCGCCGGCTGGCCGCCAACCGACTCGACGCAATTATGCTCGGCTTGATTGCGCGAAACCAAAACAATATCCGCCGTGACTTCCGGCAAGACGTAACCCAGCAAGCCGCTGTACGGATCGGTCAAAACACGCAGGCCGTCGTCCGCTGAAATCAAAAAACAAGCATGGCCAAGGCATTTAATCTCGAGCATAAAAGTTTAACGTCCGGTGGAGCCGAAACCGCCGGAGCCGCGTGCGGAATCCGGCAGTTCGGAAACAAATTTTAATTCCGCTCTGGCCACCGGCGCGATAATCATCTGAGCAATGCGCTCGCCGCGCCGCACCGTAAAATCCTCTCTGCCAAAATTGGTCAGGATCACGCCGACCTCGCCGCGGTAATCCGCGTCGATCGTGCCGGGACTGTTCAGGACACCGATATTTTTTTTGAGCGCCAGCCCGGAACGCGGCCGCACCTGCGCTTCATAGCCGTCCGGCAAAGCCATTTGAAAACCGGTCGGGATTAATTTTGTCTCGCCAGCCGCTAAAACCACCGGCTCCGTCACCGCGGCGCAAATATCCAGACCCGCCGCGTGTTCGGTCATGTACTGCATGGCAGGCAGGTCATCCGTGTTTGGCAGTTTTTTGATGAGAACTTGCATAAACGCCCCTTAAATTTAATTAGTCCGTATGGTAGCAAATATTTGCGGAAAAAGACAGAAATTTACAAGAGTGGTTGCGTCCCTAAAGTGAGGCCGTAGCAAAAAATTGGGGAAATGGACATTACATATAGCACACTTACGCTATATAACAACGTGTTTGCTTAATGCTTAACAGTCCAATTCCTGAAAAAAACCGCCGCAGCACTATTTTAGGCCAGATTTTTTTAAATTTTGACATTGTTATATATTATACGTATAATGTATAACAATAAACTAAAGGAGTTGCAAGATGGAAAATAATGTGCCAACTGTCGGCGAGGTTTTAGAGCAAGAATTTATCAAACCGTTCGGCTTATCCCAGAATAATTTGGCTAAAGCTTTGGGTATTCCGCAAAACCGTATCAGTAATATTATTAACGGCAAATGCGGAGTGTCCGCCGACACAGATTTACGGCTGTGTAAATATTTCGGTTTGACCGAAGGGTATTTCAGTGGCTTGCAAATGGATTTCGAATTGATTAAAGCCAGACAAGCTATTGCTCCCGAACTGCGGCAAATTGCTCCTATCCGTTATCTTGCGCCGGAGAAACAAACACCAAAACGCAAAGTTGGCTAATTCTTAATTATGATTAAATCTTTCGCCTGCAAAGATACTCGAAAAATATTTGAAATTGGACACTGTAAAAAATTTCCAAGCTCTATTTACAAAAACGCGATTATTAAACTGGCCATGCTCAATCGTTCCGGACAGCTTCATGAACTAAATATTCCGCCTTCAAATCGTTTGGAAAAACTGCGCGGCAACCGCACCGGGCAGTATTCAATCCGCATAAATGACCAATACCGGATTTGCTTTAATTGGCTAGACAACAACGCTTATAATGTTGAGATTGTAGATTACCATTAAAAATTCAGCAGTCCAATTCCTGAAAAAACCCGCCCTTGGCGAAATTGCCGATGGCGGTGAGCTGCAAATCTTCTTTGATAAATATCTCGTTGGCCAGACGCTGCACATCGTCGCCGGTCACCGCGTCGACTTTTTGCATGATTTCCTCGACTGTGTGAATCTCGCCGTAATTGTAGAGGGATTTTAGCAGGCGGCTCATGCGGCTGGAGCTGTCCTCCAGATTGAGCACCAGGTGGCCTTTGACCTGCTCTTTGGCGCGCTGTAATTCCACCGGCGTCACACCGTTGCGCTTGATCAACACCAATTCTTTCAAGGCCAGGTCGAGAACCTGCTTTGAATTTTTTAACTGCGTGCCGGCGTACAAAGTAAAAAGTCCGGTGCGCAAATAAAAAGTCGGATACGTGTAAATAGAATAAACCAGGCCTTTTTTCTCGCGGATATTCTGGAAAAGACGCGAGGACATGCTGCCGCCCAGCACCGAGGACAGGAGCGAGAGAGTCATGCGGTCAGCGCTCTGGTAAGACACGCCGCGCGTGGACAGACAGAGATGCACCTGCTCGGTGTCTTTCTTGACGATCTTCACGCCCGGGACAATCTTGACCGGCTCTTCGGCATAGTCCCGGTGTTTGCCGCGAAAACCGTCGAACTTTTCCTCAATCATTCGAAAGACTTCCTCCGCCTGCACATGGCCGGCCGCCGCGACAATCGTGTTGTCCGGCGTGTAAAAATCTTTCAGACAATTCAAAATATCGGCGCGGGTGATTTTATTCACGGATTTTTCCGTGCCGATAATCGGATTGCCGAGAATATGGCCGTCCCAAATATTTTGGCAGGCCAGATCGTGAATTTTTTCGTCCGGCGAGTCTTCGTACATATTAATCTCTTCGAGAATGACATTGCGCTCCAATTCAATCTCGGTTTCAGCAAACGCGCTATTGAGATACATATCGGACAGCACATCGAGCGCCAGCTCAAAATGTTTGTCCAGCACGACCGAAAAATACATGGTGTATTCTTTGCCGGTGTGCGCGTTGATGCGGCCGCCCACCGCGTCGATCTGCTCGGCAATGTCCGCTTTGCTGCGGCGCAGCGTGCCTTTGAAAAGCATGTGTTCGATGTAATGCGCGATGCCGCCCGGAAAATCTTTCTCGTGCTTCGAGCCAAAGCCGGTCAAAATGCCGACAGCCGCCGAGCGCACCGGCATTTCCTCGACCAGGACGGTCAAACCATTGGGTAACTTTTTAATTTTAACCGCGTTGTCCACGTCCGCAAAAGATCAGGCGTTCTTAATCGTGAAATTGTAACGGCCGCGCTCGTCGATCTTGACGCACTTCACTTTGACCGTCTGGCCTTCCGACAGCACATCGGTCACCGCCGCGATGCGCCGCGGCGCAATCTCGGAAATATGCACCAGCCCCTGCTTGCCGGGAGCCACCTCGACAAAAGCGCCGATCTCGATAATTTTCACAACTTTAGCGTCCTCAAAGACATCGCCGACTTCGACCTCGCGCATCATCGCGGCAATATAGTCTTTGGCCGCGCGCAGTGAAGCGCCGTCGGATGAAGCAATATCCACCTTGCCGTCTTCCTCAATATTTATCTCCACGTTGTAAGTCTCCTGAATTTTCTTGATGCTCTTGCCGCCTGGACCGATCAGCTCGCCGATGCGGTCTACCGGTATCATCAGGGACTCGATGCGCGGCGCGTATTTATTGAGGTCGCCGCGCGGCGCGGAAATAGTGCCGTGCAGATGGTCGAGTAAAATCATCCGGCCTGCTTTGGCCTGCGCCAGAGCCTGTTTCATAATCTCACGGGTCACGCCGACAATTTTAATGTCCATTTGCAAAGCGGTGATGCCGTCGCGCGTACCGGCCACTTTGAAATCCATGTCACCCAGATGGTCTTCCAGACCCATGATGTCGGTCAGCACTTGAAATTTATCCTTTTCCTTAATCAAGCCCATAGCAATGCCCGCGACCGGCGCCTTGATCGGCACACCGGCGTCCATCAGCGATAAGGCGCCGCCGCAAATCGACGCCATGGATGAGGAGCCGTTGGACTCGGTGATCTCGGACACCACGCGGATAGTGTACGGGAAATCTTTGTGCGTCGGGATAACAGCTTTGAGGCCGCGTTCCGCCAGATTGCCGTGGCCGAGCTCGCGGCGCCCCGGACTGCCCATGCGGCCAACCTCGCCGACCGAGTACGGCGGGAAATTGTAATGCAGGAAAAATTGTTTTTTGTAAGTGGGCTCCAGGCCGTCGATCAGCTGTTCATCGTCAGCCGTGCCGAGCGTAGTCAGCACCAGCGCCTGTGTCTCGCCGCGGGTAAACAGCGCCGAGCCGTGCGTGCGCCCGAACAAACCGACTTCCGAACTCAAGGGACGCAGTTCATCCATCTTGCGGCCGTCCAGACGCTTGCCCGCGTCGAGAATCATGCCGCGCACCGCGGTTTTTTCGACATCGTGAAAAATACCTTTTATCTCTTTTTCTTTTTTGGCAAATTCCTCCGCGCCTAGTTCAGCCTGCATCTCCTCCAGCAGTTTGGCCTGCAAAGCGTCAATCGCCGCGTATTTGGCCAATTTACCGTCCGTGGCCAGCGCTTTTTGCATGCCGTCGCCGATTTTGCTCTGCACTTTTTGCACCAGATTTTCGTCCGGCAAAACCAGCTGAAGCGGCATTTTAGGCACGCCGGCTTTTTTGACCAGCTCTTCCTGCAAATCGATCAATTTTTTCAACTCAGTGTGGCCGTATTCCAGCGCCTCCAGCATTTGCTCCTCGGTCAGCAGGCCGACCTCGGCTTCGACCATCATCACGGCCTCGCGCGTCCCGGCGATAGAGAGCTCCAAAGTGGATTTTCCCAATTCCTCTGGGCTGGGATTGATAATCAGCTTGCCGTCCACGCGCCCGACGACCACGCCGCCAATCGGTCCCTGAAACGGTATTTTGGAAATAGACAGCGCGGCGGACGCGGCGACCATACCCAGATGGTCAGGCGTGTTGACGCCGTCATAGGACAGCACCGTCACTACAATATTCACATCATTGCGAAAGCCTTCGGGAAACAACGGGCGGATCGGCCGGTCAATCAAGCGCGCGTTCAAAGTCGCGTCCGTGGACGGCTTGGCCTCGCGTTTGAAAAAACTGCCGGGTATTTTGCCGGAAGCGTAATATTTTTCGATAAAATCCACGGTCAGCGGAAAAAAATCCACGCCTTCCCGGGGTTTGTCGGCGGCCACTGCCGTGGCCAGCACGACGGTCTCGCCGCAGGTCACCAGCACCGCGCCGTGCGCTTGTTTGGCGATAACCCCCGTCTCGATAGTATATTTTTTACCGTGAAAATCCGCAGAAACTTGAACTTTGGCCATTTTTTCTCTCCTCTTTGTTTTTAATCTTTATAATCGGGGGATAAAATAGCACACTGGAGCGGTTTAGACAAATCAAATTACGATAGCCAGCACGTTAAACAAAATAAGGCCGTTACACAGTTTAACTCACACTCTCCAGAATCTCGTCAAACTCTTTGCCTTCGAGCACTTCTTTTTTCATCAGCTCCTGCGCCAGTTTTTCCATGACGGCTTTATTTTTTTGCAGAATATCCTGCGCGCGTTTGTAGGCAAGGTCAAGGCTGAGCGTAGCGAACCGTTGTATAGCCTTGACGGAACACGAAAAAAATGTTTTCACTTTCGGTGTGTAGTATTCTTTTCCCATACAGCACATCCTATTTTTTACCGGCTTAGTTTACCTCTAACCGGTCTTTTGGGGTGTCGTCCCTTGCCTCTAAAAATCTGCAACTTTTTCTTCATACTAACGATATCTTAATCTATACTTAAGGAGCGTGTATGCTTTGGCGGGCTAAAGTATGCTGACCGTTATGACTATTTATGCCTGGCGGAAATTTAATCAAGGCGCTTCAACATACTCCTTAGCAAAAGAAAAGATTCACAGTACTTTTATAAAACGTTTATTCAAGAGCAAATAACTATATAGAGCGAAAGTCTGGTTATAATAATAATCTTTCTCCGCCGCCTGACCAAAATAACCTTCCACTGGCTGGAGCTGAGTTTGCAGATATTCTTGGAATCTGTGGGCGGTTACTGGCGGAGCTGTCAGAGCGTATTGACTGACCGCC
>JAITIE010000090.1 GCA_031279615.1 Candidatus Margulisiibacteriota bacterium
AACGCCAAATCACAGTGAAAATCATTGTAACGCAATCCGGTGCCGAGCGTGAATTCCTCAGCGCTGTTGTAGCCGCCGCGCAGACAAAAAACATTTTTCAACAGCCAGGATTCCAAACCAAGCGCCCAGCCGCGCTCTTCCTCGCTGTAAACATCCAGATCGGCGTACAAATAATTTTCCAAACCGGACAAGCGCAGCTGGTAGGCCGCGCCGGCGGTTAGTTTACGCGCCAGATATTCCTGCAGGCCAGTGCTCCAGTCCAGAGCAGAAAAAATATTGCGAAAAGTCGCGCCCAGCGTCAGGTCTTGATTCATAATTTGAGTTAAGCCGAGGTCGACGGCAAAACCTTCGGCGCGGTATTTATCAATGGTGCGGGAAATAATTTTGTAGCTGAGACCGCCGTACAATCCGTGATTGAGAAAAAAAGCCGTGGAGAAATTGAGAAAGCGGTACTCGTCAGCAAAGGAGCCTTCTTCCACAGGCAGGCCGCCCGCTGAACTAGTGCGCGGAATACTGTTGATGCCTTCCTGCACCAGATTGAATCCCAGCGGCAAAATGTCGCCGCCGAGCAACAGCACCGCATCCAGCGAAGAGTGATTTACAAAACCGAGTTTTTGATAATAGGTCAGATCAAAACCGCTTTTGCCAGCAAAGGCCAGAGCGGCCGGATTCCAGTAAGCCGCGCCGACTCCGTCTGCGCGCGCTGTTCCCGCTCCGCCACAGCTCAAAACGGACAAGCCGGAAGTTTTATCCAGAAGATCGACCGGAAATGAAGCTAGAGCAAGCGTTGGCAAGAGACAAAAAAACCCGCTAATTTTTAGCCAAAAATTCACCATTCCCCCCGTAAGTGTGTTGATTATAAAATCTTTTTGCCGATGACGACAACACCCTGCGGCGCGCTTTCCACAGCCTCGGCGTTTTTAAGCGCTTTCAACGCGGCAATTTTAGCGCGGCGAAAACGTTCTTCGCGGCTCAGCGGTGTAAATTTGCTGACGCCGGTCGGTTTGCCAATCTTGACGATATTACTCTGCACTTCCAGCGAACAGCCACATTCCTGGCAAAATTTAGAGTCTTCTTGATTTTCTTTGTGGCAATTTGAGCAAATTAGCATAACAGGCATACCTCCAGAAGTGATAAGTGTTACTATACACTAAGACGGTAATATGGTCAATTAGTACGGCGTCACTTCTATAAATTTTTTGGCGCTTGTGTTTAAATAGCGCCATGTCTGAGAACGCTCAAATCCGCACCCGTTTTGCGCCGTCGCCCACCGGCTACCTGCATGTCGGCGGCGCGCGCACGGCGCTTTTCAACTGGCTGTACGCCCGCAAGAACAACGGCAAATTTATCCTGCGCATCGAGGACACCGACCGCGCGCGCTCCACGCCGGAAGCGATACAGGCTATTCTCAACGGCCTGCGCTGGCTCGGCTTGGACTGGGACGAGGGGCCGGAAGTCGGCGGGAATTTTGGCCCGTATTTTCAAACACAGCGTTTGGAAATTTACAACAAATATTTGGCCGAATTGCTGGACAAAAAAGCGGCTTACGAGAAGGACGGCGCGGTGTATTTCAAATCCACAGACCCCGACAGTAATATTGAGGATTTTGTCATCCGCCGCTCGGACGGCATGCCGGTTTATAATTACGCGGTGGTCATTGACGACGCGCTGATGCAAATCACGCATATTATCCGCGGCGACGATCATCTCTCCAATACTCCGCGGCAGGTGATGATTTACAAGGCGCTGAATTTTGCCGTGCCGAAAATCGTTCACGTGCCGATGATTCTGGGGCCGGACGGCCAGCGTTTGAGCAAGCGGCACGGCGCGACTTCCGTGGAGGAGTATGCCGGGCAGGGTATATTGCCGGAAGCGATGGTCAACTATCTGGCGCGTTTGGGCTGGGCGTACAAAGATCAGGAATTTTTTACGCGCGCGGATTTGCTGGAGAAATTTTCCCTGAACAAAGTCGGCAAATCGGCGGCGATTTTTGACAACAAAAAACTGGAATGGCTGAACGCCGAGCATCTCAAAAAGGCGTCTTTAGCCAGGCTCAAAGATTTTTTGCCGGCGGAATATTTACGACACCCGAAAATCGACCAAATTTTAACTTTGAGCCAATCGCGCCTGAAAACGATTGAGCATATCGTCAAAAGCTGTGCTTATTTTATCGAAAAAGAAATTGCTGTGCCGCCGGAATTGCAGGCCACGGCGGACAGTGCGCGGCAATATTTGCCGGAACTAGCCGCCGAACTAAAGGTTACAGACTGGCGGCTGCCAGCTATTGAAAAAACCGTGCGGGATTTTGCCGCGCGAAAAAATTTAGAAGCCGGAAAAATTATCATGCCCCTGCGCGTTATCCTGACCGGCTCCAATGTTTCGCCCGGGATTTTTGAGGTAATGGAATTGCTCGGCCAGGAATTGACCGTCGCGAGATTGAGCCAGTGAGCGGTTACTGGCGTCCCGTACTGCTCTGGACAGCTATAATCGCTTCCATGCCCGTAGGAATTTTGCCGCTGTTATTCACAGCGGTTTTTTTACCCAACAAAACGCGGTTGATTGCGGTATTTTGGGGCAGATTTCTACTGTGGGTTTCCGGTTTCCGCGTGACGGTCAAAGGCTTGGAGAATATTCCGCCTGGTCCGCTGATCATCGCCGCCAATCACACGAGTTATTTTGATATTTTTATCGCGCTGGGTTATTTGCCAGT
This sequence comes from Candidatus Margulisiibacteriota bacterium, assembly GCA_031279615.1. Lineage (GTDB taxonomy): Bacteria > Margulisbacteria > Termititenacia > Termititenacales > Termititenacaceae > Termititenax. The sequence goes on from JAITIE010000090.1 coordinate 2,711, forward strand.
GAATTTTAGTTTTGTGATGAAAGCGGAGCTTTTTAAAATACCGATTTTTGGCCGCGCGGTCCGGACGCTCGGTTATTTTCCGGTCAACCGCAAAAATCCCCGCAGCGCGGCGCGTTCCCTGACGGATATGGCGCGGTTTTTACGCGGCGGCGGCACGCTGCTGATTTATCCTGAAGGCACGCGCAACACCACGGACGCGTCGTTGCTGCCTTTCAAAAGCGGCATGGAGCGTCTGGCCAAGCAGGCGCAGACTGCTGTTTTGCCAGTGGCGGTGCGCGGCGGCAAAGCGGTGCAAAAACTGCCCTGGCGCGCTAATTCTTTTACCGTCGTCATTGGAAAACCAATTGAGCCTGCTGCGGAAAATTTGACCGAAAAGGTGCGCGGCGCGCTGGAAGAAATGCTGGCGGAAAATTAAATAATATTTTTCCCGCCTGGATAAAATCCGTACCGCAAAATAAAATTTGTCGTGTCGTAAAAACTAACCGTGTCGTCTGCGGGATAAGCGCTTTCCGCGCAGAGTTGCAGGATGCCGAATTCTAAATAATTATCCGCGCCATTCCAGCGCCAGAAAATATGTTTGCCGAGCTGCTGTCCCTGCAGAGCTGCGTAATTACGGTAGCGCAGCTGCAAAATATTGAGATTTAAACCGGCGCCGACGGCCTGCGCGCCGAAATTCAGATAATAAGTAACGTACAGTGGGAAAGCCAGCTGTTGCTTGAAAGCCGCGTAAGCGTCCTGATGCGCGCATTCGGTCAAGATGCCAAGACCATAAACCACCTGGTCGTTGGCCAAAAACAAAGGATGTCCGGCGGAGTCGGCTTCGACAAAAAACGCCGGACGCAGTGTTAGCTCCGAGGCCGCGCGGTAATTTTCCGCGCCGGAGATAGTCTGCAACTGCCGTCCTTGGGTCAGGCCGCCGGACAGCGATATCTCCGCGGACAGCGTTGCGAAAATAAAGATCAAGAATAAGCTGGATTTTTTCACGCGGAAATTATACTTGGTTTAACCGGATAAAAGCAAAATTACGCAGAGCCGTTTTTTCACGGCGGTAAGAATAAAAACGCTCCGCGGCAGTGCAGGCCGTGCATAAGTCAGACCACTCGATGTTTTGGACACCGGCGGCCGCTAATTGTTTTTGATTTTCCGCCCGAAGGTCGTAATGAATATCCCGGGCGCGGTCGATCTGATAGCAGTTTACGCAGATAGCCGGCCCAATGCCAGCCAGCAGGTCGACAGGATTTACGGAATACGCTTGGGTTAGACGCTCGACCATTTTTCCAGCGAGCCCCTTTTCTGTGCCGGCGCGGCCGGCGTGCGCGGCGGCGATAGTTTGAGTTACGGGGTCAAAAAATAATATTGGCGCGCAGTCCGCGGTCTGGATCACAAGTGTGATTCCTTTTTGCCGCGTGACCAAGCCGTCGCAGCCGTCTATTTCCTGCCGGCCGCGGAAAGGTTTTTCTGCATCATAAATTTT
>JAITIE010000134.1 GCA_031279615.1 Candidatus Margulisiibacteriota bacterium
TATGGCAGAACACGCGCCAAAACTAAATTTAGCGCAAACTTTAAATCTTTCCCAGCAGCTCAAGTTAATGCTCAACCCGCGCATGCTGCAGCTACTGAAAACCCTGCATCTGCCCTATCCAGACCTGCTGGAGGCCATCAACAAAGAAGCGGCGGAAAATCCGGCGCTGGAAATCTCGCGGCAGGATGAGCTGCTGAATTACGCGCGGACGCTGTCGCGGGGCGGCGAACGCCCGCTGTCCGGTTATGACGACTCGCGGCCCGACAAAGAGCTGAAGGCGCGCGGCCCGACATTGCATGAGCATCTGCTGCAGCAGGCCCGGCTGGAAAATTTTGACGCAGCCGACCTGCGCGTCGCCGAGCGGCTTATCGACGCCATTGACGAACGCGGCTATATTGAGGATTACAAAACCGTGCGGGAGCAAATCGTGGCCGCCGGTGGAGTGACCAAAAATCATGTCGAGCAAGTGCTGGGGGTTATTCAGACTTTTGAGCCGGACGGTGTGGGCGCGCGCAGTCTCAAGGAATGCCTGCTGATCCAGATCCGCGAACACAATTTTGAGAACGCCGCTCTGCGGCAGGTTATTTCCGACGCGGTGAAATATCATCTGGACAATCTGGCTAAGAAAAATTTTACGGCCGTCGCGGAAGATCTGGATATCGAGCCGGACGGCGTAAAATTCATCGCGGAATTCATCGAAAAAAATCTCAATCCTCTGCCGGGCAACGCTTTCAAAAATGATGACCACGTGCAGACAATAATTCCTTCTTTTATTATCAAGCGCGCGGACGGCGGATTTACAGTTCTAAATTTAGAAGCCGACAAAGGCCCCCGCCTGAATATCAACAATCAATATTTGCAGATGCTGGACAATCCGGACACCGACGCCAAGACAAAAGAATATTTGCGCGAACGGCTGGCGGCGGCTAAAATTTTTATCGAGAATATCGAAAAACGTTATCAAACTGTTCAAAACATTGTGGACATCATCGTGAAAACGCAGACGGATTTTTTGGAAAACGGTTATTACTGGCTGAAACCTTTGCAGCAAGACACGCTGGCGCAAAATGTCGGCGTGCATCCCTCGACGATTAGCCGCGCGGTGTCCACTAAATACGCCGAAACCCCGCAGGGCTTGTATCCGCTCAAATACCTCTGCCCGCGCAATTTCAAAGGCTACACGGCCATGCAGATTAAAGGCATGCTGATCAAAATTATCCGCGAGCAGCCGCAGCTTTCCGATCAAAAAATTGCCAATTTGCTGCACGAGCGGCGCGGCATTCCAATCAAGCGGCGGACTATCGCCAAATACCGCACAGATCTAGGGGAGGCTTCGTCTTATGGACGCCAAAAATAATTTGCAAGAATTTTACAGCGGCGGCATCAACGCGCTGTACAAAAAACTAAACACTTCGGCGCAAGGCTTGAGCGAAAAAGCCGCGGCCGCCGCTCTGCAAAAACACGGCCTCAATGAATTGGCTGAGAAAAAATCCGAGCCGCTGCTGGTCAAAATTTTTAAATCGCTAAGCGAACCGATGGTGTTGATCCTGCTGGCGGCATCCGCGCTGTCGCTTTTTATTCAGGACTATATAGAAGGCGCGGCGATACTCGGCGTAGTGCTCATCAACACGCTTATCGGGCTCTGGCAGGACGCCAAGGCTGAGAACGCCGTTGACGCGCTGCGCAAAATGCTGGCGCCGCAGGCCAAAGTTTTGCGCGACGGCAAAATGGAGATCGTCGCCGCCGCTCGTCTGGCGCGCGGGGACATTTTGTGTTTTGAAGCGGGCGACATCGTGCCGGCGGACTGCCGCCTGATTTCCGGCCAAGACATCATGCTCGACGAAGCGCATCTCACCGGTGAAAGCAAATCCATAGGGAAAAAGCTGGTTGACCTGAAAGGCGAGAAAAAACTTTATGAAATGACCAATATTTTGTTCGCGGGCAGCCGCGTAATCAACGGCGCCGGACAAGCCGTTGTTTTTGCCACAGGACGCGCCACCCAAATGGGGCTGATCGCTCAAAATATCGCTGAGGCCGCAGAAGAAAAAACACCGTTGCAAAGAAAGCTGGACCGCGAAACCGTGTTTTTGGTCGAAGCGGCGTTTTTTGCCGCGCTGGCGGCGGCGGCGCTGGGTTTCTGGCACGGCGGATTGGCCGCCTGGCATGCCACGACGCTGATCGCGGTCAGCGTGATCGTGTCCGTTTTCCCTGAAGGTTTGCCGGCGTCGATCTCTATCGCGCTGTCGCTGGCCGTGGAGCGTCTCGCCAAAAAATCAGTCATCATCAAAAAACTGGTTTCGGTAGAAACACTCGGCAATGTGGACTATATCTGCACGGATAAAACCGGCACGATCACACAGCACGTCATGACTGTCAAAGAATATTTTATCAAAGGCCGCTATCAGTCCAGCGCGGAGATACTGGCGATGCTGGCCGACGGCGACACGGAGCTGATCAATGATGTTTTTGAAACGGCGCTCACCGCTTCGACCGCCAGTCTGGTGGAAAAAGACGGGACTATCCAGCAGGAAATTGGCGACCCGACCGAAACCGCGCTGTTAAAGTCCGCTTACTTGAGCGGTTTCAAAGCGGAGACTTTGCTAAAGACTCATAAAATTCAGGAAATGCTGCCTTTTTCTTCCGACCGGATGTATTCCGCCGCCCGGGTGCTGGAAAGCAACGGCGACGTGGAAGTTTATCTCAAAGGCGCGCCGGAAAAAATCCTCGCGCTTTGCGACCGCTGGCACGATGGCGCGAAAACTCTGCCGCTCAAACCCAAACAATTTCTGGCCGAGCTGGCGGAAAAATCGGCCAGAGGATTCCGGCTGATCGGTTTTGCCAAATTTACCGGCAAAGTCTCGCTGACCAACCCGGCGCCGCATGGCGTATTTTTAGGCGCGGCGGTGATTTACGATCCGCCCAAAGACGAGGTGAAACAGGTCATCAAAGAAGCGCAGGCCGCCGGAGTGCAGGTCGTGATGATTACCGGCGACAGCAAAAAGACCGGTTTTTCTATCGCCGAACATGTCGGCATCGCGCGGAAAATCACGCAGGTCGCGGAAGGCAAAGACTGGGAAAAATATTCGGAAGCCCGGCGCGCCAAAGTTGTGGAAAACCTGCGCGTGTACTCGCGTGTCGCGCCGCTGGACAAGCTGGATATAGTCGCCGCGCTCAAAGCCAATAAACACATTGTGGCCATGACCGGCGACGGTGTGAATGACGCGCCCGCGCTGAAAAAAGCCGATGTGGGCATCGCCATGGGCAAAGCCGGCACGCAGGTCGCGCAGGAAGCGGCGGATATTATTCTGACCGACGACAATTTCTCGACGATAGTGCATGCCGTGCGCGAAGGCCGGACCGTGTACAGCAATCTCAAAAAACTAATTGTCTACCTCATCACCAACAATATCGGCAAAGTGCTGGCCATTCTCGGCCTGCCGCTGTTTGGCTTCGGCGCGCCGCTGCTGCCGCTGCAAATACTCTGGTCTAATGTCGTCATGGAATCCCTGCCGTCCGTGGCGATCAGCACCGACGGCGCGGCGGCGGATATTATGCGCCGTCAGCCCAGTAGACTGGACGAACCGCTCATCCGGCCGGATGAACGCCGCCGGATGTTTGCGGACGGCTTGATTTTCGGCGTCATGATTGCCCTTGGTTTTCTGGCGGCCTGGTTCATCAACGCGCTGCCGGACGGCGCGGCCAGCACGGCATTTCACACGCGCTATCAGCTGGCTTACGCGCAGACCGCAGCTTTTGTCATCGCGCTGCTCAGCCCGCAGATTTATTCTTTCGCGCTGCGCGACGGCAATCTCTGGCAAAAATTTTTCCGGCCAAATTTTCTGCTGAAATTATTTTTCGTGCTGAATGTTTTTGTCACCTGGGCGATAGTTTACGTGCGGCCGCTCAATGTGGTTTTCGGCACCGTGCCGCTGGATAATTATTATATTTTGGCTGTCGTGCTGGTTTGCTCGCTGCTGCCGTCGCTGGTCAGGCTGGCGGCGGGGAGAAATGTAAAATAAATATGTTAAAATAGAATAATGAGCAGATTATCGTTCTTAACGTTCTGTATAGAGCTGTACGCCGAGCATAAAAACATGGGCAGCCCAGAAGTGTACGTGCTGTTCGTCAAAAGCGGACTGCTGGATTTATTAAAATCGGATTATGCAGACTTGCACGGCATGTCCTTTGAGTACCTGATGCAGTTTTTTGACAATTATCTGGAGGAAAAATGTTCCTGTACCACGGCTCCACAATAATCGTCGCCAAGCCACAGATTGTCGTCACGGAATACGGCCGGGATTTTGGTGTGGGTTTCTATACCACAGACATCAAAGAGCAGGCCGCGCGCTGGGCTTTGCGCAAGGCCAAAATCGAAAAGCGCAAAAACCAAACAGCCCGGGCTATTGTGTCCAAATATGAGTTTGACGAAAAAAACTTTAAAAATCTCTGCGTTATTAATTTTTCGGAACCATCCGAAGCCTGGCTGGATATGGTCTGCGCCTGCCGGAGCGATATTAATCACAAGCACAATTATGATTTGGTGACCGGAAAAATCGCCAACGATAATGTCGGTGAAACAGTTTCATTTGTCGCGCAGGGTATTATGCGCAAAGAAGACGCGCTGGAAAAATTAAAATTTGAGCGGATTAATAATCAAATTTGTTTTGCGACGGAAAAGGCTTTGAGCTTTTTGCGGTATATTGATTTTGAGGAGCTGTAACATGGCGCACGGACTAGTTAAAGCAACGCTGATACCGGAAATTGTCAGTTTGCTGGAGAATAAACATTCTCTTTCAGAGGATAAAGCTCTGGATTTGTTTTATACCTCGACCGTCGCCAAAGCTTTGTCCGACGATGAAACTGGGTTATACGGACAAAGCGCGTTGTATATTTTTTCGCTGTTGGCAACGAGAAAGAGGTCAGGCAATTAATTGCCTGACCTCTGGAGACTGGATGCTTATTCTGCTTCAGGGCTAGAGGCTTCTTTCTCCGCTTTCTTGATAAACTCAGATATATTTTTCTTAATATAAGAGTTTGTTTCTCGATCCAAATCTTCTTGTAGCTGTTGCGCTGTCTTACCGCTAGAAATATCATAATAAATTACTTTCAATCTTTCAGCGATATCAAGCCTCTCAGGATCTTTATGTCCTTCTTTTTCATACCTAGTTATCGTTTGAGAGATAGCCTCAAGAAATCTAGCCTTTTTATCAGGATCTGCGAGTATAGCGCGCATCTCATTGGCATCTATTACCCCATCACCAGACCTGGTTACTGTTCCATCTTTATAAAAAGTC
>JAITIE010000150.1 GCA_031279615.1 Candidatus Margulisiibacteriota bacterium
TATGCTCGATAGCCCGGAAGTAAAACTTATTGACGTCAAAGAATTTGCCAATGTTAAGGTTTATACTTTTCGGAAACAATAAAGCTGCAGGAAAAACCGTCCTAAGTCCCTGCTTTGCCACAACACAAAGCCGCGGCGTCTTAACAGCTCAATATAAAACACGGCTGTTCTGGGTTGAGAATAATGTGTTTTAGCTTCCAGCCAGAGGATTAATTTAAAGAAAATACCGCGTTGCTCGTTCGGTGGTTTTAATTCAAGTAGTGCAATTTGTCCGGCGGCCAGACCGCGTAGCAAATTTTTTATTTGCGCTGCTTTCAAATGATGCCAAACATTATTAAAAAGCAACAAATCAAATTTTCTAAAATCCGGTTTTCGTGCCGTAAAGCTGTATCGGGAGAAATGTTTTTGGGCATAAGCAATGCGTCTTGGATTGAAGTCAAAACCGAGATATTTATCCGGCGTAAAACAATCCGCAAAAAATCCTTCGCCGCAGCCATAGTCTAACGCCGCAGTGTATGGAATTTTCCGTAAAATATTTTTTAAGACAGTTTTATGTTTTTGGATTGGCCGTAAACTGTACTGGATCATTTGATTTAAACGGGGATTATCTAGGCAGTTTAGCAGAAATTGTTTGCAGACCCCGCCGAAATTTAACATATTTGATTATAGCCGATAAATATTTTTTTTGGTAAAATAAACATTCATTATGAAAGGCTCGCAGATACTTATCGAAGCTCTGGTCAAAGAAGGCGTGGAGATAATTTTTGGTTATCCGGGTGGACGGGCGCTGGAAATTTATGACGCCTTGTTTGCGGAAAAACGCATTAGACATATTTTGGTGCGCCATGAGCAGGGCGCGGGACACGCGGCGGACGGCTACGCGCGCGCTACAGGTAAAACCGGCGTGTGCCTGACCACTTCCGGTCCCGGCGCGACCAATCTCGTCACGGCCATCGCCACGGCTTACATGGACTCGGCGCCGCTGGTGGCGATCACCGGACAGGTCGGCACGACGCAGATCGGCAAAGACGCTTTTCAAGAAGCGGATATGACCGGCATCACCATGCCTATCACCAAACATAATTATCTGGTCAAAGACGTGAGCGAACTGGCGCGCACGGTCAAAGAGGCTTTTCATCTGGCGCGCACAGGACGTCCCGGGCCGGTATTGATCGACATACCGTCCGACATCTGCAAGCAGAACGCGGAGTTTAAGTATCCTGAAAAAATCGACCTGCCCAATTACAAACCGACACTGCGGGGCAATCCGCGCCAGATCAAGCAGGCGGTGGAACTGCTGAGGTCAGCCGAACGGCCGCTGGTCATCGCCGGCGGCGGCGTCAACACAGCCAACGCGGCCAAAGAATTGACGGAATTTATTCAAATCACCGGCATGCCGGTAACCACCACGTTGCTGGGACTCGGTCTTATCCCGCCGGACACCGCCGGTTATCTCGGCATGCCCGGGATGCACGGCTTGGTGGCGGCGAATTACGCGCTGTGCGAAGCCGATGTAATCTTTGCGCTCGGCATGCGTTTCGACGACCGCATCACCGGCAATCCCAATCTGTTTGCCAGACAGGCCAAAATCATTCACGCGGACATTGACCCAGCGGAAATCAACAAATGCGTGCCGGCGGACGTGCCAATCATTGGCGATGCGCGTGAAATACTCAAAGAAATGCTGGCGCTCTCGAAAAAAACGAAAATCGCCGTGCGCGCCGAGTGGCTCCAGCAAATCGCTAAATGGCAAAAAGATTTTCCGCTGACTTACACCAAAGACGGCAAAACGATCAAGCCGCAGCAGGTTTGTGAAGTTTTGAACAACCTGACTAAAGGCCAGGCGGTGTACATCACCGATGTCGGCACACATCAGATGTTTGCGGCGCAGTATCTGCGGATAAAATCTCCGCGGCATTTTCTTTCCTCCGGCGGGCTGGGCACGATGGGCTTTGCTCTCCCCGCGGCCATGGGCGCGGCGGCGGCCTGTCCCAAAGAACAAATTATTTGTCTGGCCGGCGACGGCGGCATACAAATGAATATTCAGGAGCTGGGCACTATCGCCACCAACAAATTGCCCGTTAAAATCCTGATTATCAACAACCGCTGGCTGGGCATGGTGCGCCAGTGGCAGGAATTGTTTTACCAGGAACATTATTCACACACCGATATGGCGGAATGTCAGCCGAATTTTCTCAAACTGGCCGAGGCTTACGGCATCAAAGGCGTGCAAATCGAGAGTCCGCAAAATCTGGAAAAACAACTCCAGGAAGTTTTAGCATACAAGGGCGCGGTATTGGTTAATATTTTAGTGGCGCGCGCCGAAAATGTGCTGCCGATGGTGCCGGCCGGCGGCGCTCTAAATAAAATGCTGCTGCCAAAAACCGGAGTGCTGACCGGAGTGTTGAAATGAAACACATTATCGCGGTGATCGTTGACAATAAACCCGGCGTGCTGGCGCGGGTGGCCGGACTTTTCAGCCGCCGCGCGTACAATATCGACTCGCTGGCGGTCGGCCCCACGGAAACCAAAGATGTGTCGCGTATCACGCTGGTCGTGCATGGCAATGACGAGATACTGGAACAAATCAGCAAGCAGTTGAATAAACTGCCCGACGTGAAAAAGGTTTTGGATCTGTCGCAGGGCGAGTTCATCAGCCGCGAAATGGTTTTATTCAAGGTCAATGCCGCGCCGAAAACCCGCCACGAAATATACGCGCTGGCCAGTACTTTCCGCGCCAAAGTCATAGACATCGCGGAAGGCAGCATGATAATAGAAGCGACCGGCGACACCGCCAAAATCGAAGGCCTGGAAGCTCTGCTGGAAAAATACGG
>JAITIE010000157.1 GCA_031279615.1 Candidatus Margulisiibacteriota bacterium
CGCCCGCAGAATTGGAGCAACTGGCTTCCATCGCCACAGATCCGGAGCTCAAAGCATTTATCCAGCAAATGGCCAAGGATGCCGAAGAGCAGGAAATCCAGCGGCAGGAAAATCTCGGCATAAAACAGCCGGAAATGGTCACGGCTTAAATAAATTTTTTAGGAGCAAAACCATGAGCAGCCTGTTGTCCTTAACGATAATGCCGGCGCGTTACAGGATTTAAAGAGGTAAAATATGTTATTCAAAGTTTCTGACAAGCAAGCTCTGGATATAGACGATATCCTTATCAGCATTGGTGTGAGCGAAAAAGAAGAAATTGCCGCTAAACTTGCCGCTCTTGATAATCTAATCGCAAGTGATGAGACCAATATTATTGCCGGTTATGTTTCTGCGCGGTTGATTTATTTTTACGCGCTGGATTTATATTGCCGGCAAGACCAAAAAGCTTGGGATTACCTGTATTGTCTTGAAAATGTGGGCAAGATTATAGATAGCCCGTCTGCCAAAAAAGGACAAGACCTGCAAATGTATGTACGATTTATAGTCAAAAGAATAGACAACCTGTCAAAGATAAGTCAGGAGCTGCTTTCTTTTTATGCTCGTATAGCTTTGAATGAATTACCTACCGCATTGCTGTCCTCTATCTGGGGATATGAAGCCACACCAGGCTGGCTTAGAGATGTAGCCACTAAAATAATTAAAAAAAGACCGGAATCCGAGAGTCCGGATCTACCACCGCCAAACAGCCGGAAATTCCGCCGGATGTACAAACCTTATGAGTATAACGGGCTGGTATTATTCTAAAAATGTTTTCCCGGCCAGGTTATGTCGCACTGCAGAGTATCAGTTTCAGGATACTACCGCATCCGCCGTGGCAAATAACCCGGACCGCCCCAAAAGACGCCAGCGGCGCAAGACTGCCGATGTGCAGCCGCCAAAAATCAACGAGAGCGAGAACTTATGACCGACACTACCGCCGCGGATCCTATCCGGCAGGCTGCATGTAAAAGAAAACATAAGTCAAACGCTCGACCATGATATTGATAATCCACATAATGCGTTCCATCAACAACGGGATCATCAGCATAAAAATAAAAATGCCCAGCGCCGGCTTGATCTGAAAACCGAGCTGAAAAACATTGACCTGCGGCGCGACGCGTGAAATAAGGCCAAAAGCAAAATCCAGCAGGAAAATCACCAGCATTACCGGCGCGGCCAGCTGCACGGCGATCGAAAAAACCGTGCCGACCATGCTGGCAATTTCATTGGCGGCGTTGGAAAAATTCCAGACGCCCAGCAGCGGCAGCGCGTCGTAACTTTTGTACAGCGCGGCCAGGATAAAATGCAGGCCGTCGATCAGTAAAAAGATCATGATCACCACCCAGCGCAGTAAACGCGCCGTGACCACGCTTTGCCGGCCGGTCGTCGGGTCAAGCATGCTGGCCACCGAGAGTCCCATCTGCGCGCCCATCAAATCGCCCGCGGCTTCGATGCCGGTAAAAACAATGCGCGCCACCGAACCTAGAATGTAACCAATCAAAAATTCCAGGCCGACCGCCAGCATAAACAACAGCATGTCGTTGGGCAGGCGGGTCTCGGGAAAAGGCACGACAAACCAGAGCAGAAAAGTCAGGGTTACCATGAACACCGCTTTAAAACTGCGCGAGACAATATTATCACTCAAGATCGGTACGGTCACGAAAATACCGGCCACGCGGGCAATGATCAAAAGAAAAATTTCCAGCTGCAGAACATTGAGCGCCATAAATTACCGCAAGGTAGGGATCATCATCCAGAGCTTTTCGCAAAAAGCCACTAGCTGTGAAGCCATGGACGCGATCGTGATCATCAGCATCAACATCACAATGATCATTTTGGGCACGAAAGTCAGGGACTGTTCCTGGATCTGCGTCAGCGCCTGAAAAATCGCGATGACCAAACCGATCACCAAACCAAGGCCGATCGACGGCAGAGACAAAGTTAAAATGAGAATAATGCCGTCATTCATTAAACTGCTGAGCGTGTCTATATTCATTTATTTGCGCTCCGTCTGTAGGTTTGCTTTAAGTAAAAGACTGCACCAGACCGCGGGTGATCAAAAACCAGCCGTCGGCCAGCACAAAAAGCAGGATCTTGAACGGCAGGGAAATCATCACCGGCGAAAGCATGAACATACCGAGCGAGAGCAAGACATTGGACACCACCATGTCCACGACAATAAACGGCGCGAAAATCACAAAAGCGATTTTGAACGCGGTGGTCAGCTCGGACAAAATAAAGGCAGGGATCAAAACATACACCGGCACATCCTTGATGTCGCTAATCGGCGGGATTTTGGAAAACTCAATAAACAGCACCAGATCTTTTTCCCGCGTCTGGCGCAGCATAAAATTTTTGAGCGGCAGCAGGCCGTTCTCCAGAGCTTTTTGCTGGGAAATCGTGCCGTTATTGTAAGGCTGAACCGCCGTGGTGTTGATCTCCTGCCAGACCGGTGTCATCACATACATGGTCAAAAAAAGCGCCACGGAGACAATGACTGCCGAGGGCGGCGTCTGCTGTGTGCCGATGGCCGAGCGCACAAAACCCAGCACGATCACGATGCGCAAAAAAGAAGTCGTGGTCATCAATAAAAACGGCAGTAAAGAGATCAGCGCCAGCGAAAGCAACAGCGTGATATTTTGGCTGAACTGCACCGTGCCGGTCACCTGATTGAGATTAAAAGTCAGCGGTGAGACCGCCGGCGCGGCAGACAGCACAGAGAGCAACAACATAAAAAACCAAAATTTTTTATTTTTTAACATGCTTTTTTCCTGGCTGTGTAATTTTGGCTGATTTTAACACATTCTTCCTCGAGGCAAAGTCCGCCAAATAAGCGGCAAAATCCTTCTTGAGCGGCGCGCTGTATTGCAATTTACCGGCCGGCAGATCATAGCAGGCCGTTTGTTTATTGCTGACGAGCAGGAGCTTGTGCGCGCCTTTGATCTCCAGCACATAGGCGGTCGTGCCCGGCTCGATAACCAGCCGTTCTTTTAAAACCAGATTGGCCTCGGGAGAAATGCGGCCGCCATTGACGCGCGGCAGCAAATATTTGTACCAATAATAAGTGAAGATCAGCAGGAGAATAATTATAGCCAGCGATTTGAGCAAAGAACGCAGATAAATTCCGGAAGAACTGACGTACAGCGGCGCGGCCGCTTCCTCGGCAGCAGTCGCCGTCGCCAGCAGGAAAATTAAAACCCGCAGCATTTAACGGCTGATGACTTTGGTTACTTTCACTCCGTAGTTTTCACCAACAGCCACGATTTCCCCCTGAGCGATAAGTTGTGAATTAACCATGATCTCCACCGTCTCGCCGGCTTTTTTGGCCAGCTCGATCACGTCGCCTTTAGACAATTGCAAAAGTTTTTGCAGATCGACACGCGTCTTGCCGAGCATCACGGTCACATCCACCGGAATGTTGCCAAAAAGTTCCTGACTAAACTTCGCGCCGCCGCTGGACGGGTGCAGTTCATCCAGCGCTACCGTATTGTATTCTTTGTTGTTGCCACCCGTCTCGACAGGCGGCTGCTGTTCCCCGATACTTTCACCAAACGCCACTATTTCGGCCATAAATTTCCCCTTTATTTTTTATATTATTGCTTTTTTTATTTTAAATCGTCAATATCCCAGGTAAAATCATCATCGGAGCTAGCGCTCTCTTCCGGCAAATTTAATTCGTCAAGCAACGGGTCTTTCATCTCCATTTTATTCTCGTCGACTTTGCCTGCTTCCGTATAGGCCACGCTTTGTTCATCGACCACCGGCGGCGCGTAAGGCGCGGCTGGCTCCTGTACTTCCGGTTCCGGAATCTTGGCGGCGGGCGACGGCACGGCGTCCGGTGCGACCGCCGGCTTGGTTTCATCCGGCTTGGTTTCGGGCGGCGCGGAGGCGGCGGGTTTTTCCTCCGCCGGAGCAACGGCGGCCGGCGGCACGGGAGCAGCCACGGGCTGCTCGGTCACGCGCGGCGCGGCGGAAACTTTTGGCGCGGCCAGATTGTAAAATTTTGGCTTATGGTCAATAACTTTCACAGCGTAGCGGCTGCCGCGCCTGCCCAGCTTCACGAAAAACTCACCCTGCTCGGCCACAGACATGATCAGCGAGTCGGTAACTTTTTCGTTGAGCTGCAGTATGTCGCCCGGCGTCATTGTCAAAATCTCACCGACCGAAACGCGTGTCGTGCCGATCTTAATATTAACAGGAACCTGCGTGCCGGAAACCGCGCTGGAGGCCAGCTGCACCGTCATTTTTTTCGGCTTGGCGTTTTTCTTGGCGGTGTAAGCGGCCTGCATTTTTTCCAAATCTTTGACCGTGTAGATAAACCAAAAAACCGCCGGTTTGTTATCCGCCAGATAAAAAGTTTGCGAGAAAACGGCCATTTCCTCGTCTTTTTTTAATTTAGTTTCGGGTTTGAGCTTCGGCGCAAAAATCTCGCC
>JAITIE010000032.1 GCA_031279615.1 Candidatus Margulisiibacteriota bacterium
TCAATTGAGCCAGATAATTTTTTTTCCGCGCCAATCCAGCTCATATTTTTTCAAGCCGGAAAAATCGCTGACCCTGTCCGCTTGATTTAACTCGATGCGGTTAAGTATCGTCTCTCTTTCCTGATAATACTCCGCCGCCTCGCGCAGGCCGCGCGTATAGCCGCGCTGCCAGAGCAGGAAAAAACTAAAAATGAGCGCCAGAATCCCCAGCACGATGACCAGCTCCAAATATGAATACGCGCGCTTCATTGAGGACTCCAGGTGATCAAGCCGCTGCCAACAGCCACGGTCATTTTAGCGGCGGCTTGGCCGCGGCGGTAAAGATACAGCGTGCCGGCAAAGCGCGGATTGCCGTCGGCGTTGAAACCCAGACGCAGACTGGAAACCGTGAACGGTTTAGCCAAAGTAACTTCTCTTAAAACTCCGCGGCTGCTCTGCACGGTAAAACCTTTTTCCAAAAACAGCAGGTCAATATCGCGCTGTCGCGTCAGCGCCTCCTGCTTGGCCAAAAGCAAATGCTCCTCAATAATGCCTTGCTGAAAACGCAGCTCGGCTTTTTGCCGGTAATGATTGAGGCCGGTCAAAGCCGCCGCGCCAATCAACGCGATTATAAAAATCGTCAAACTCAATTCGACCAAAGTAAAACCTTTACGCATAAAAACTCCAGTACATTTTTAGCAGCGCGCCGCCCCAGTATTCAGCGATGACAAACGCCGCCATGATGAACGGCGCAAAAGGCAGGACAGCGTCCTTATTAATCTTGCGGCAGGCCAGCAGTCCTAGAGCGGTTATCAGGCCGAGAAAAAACGACAGGAATAAAAATAAAACATACCGCGGCGGTTCAAAATACAAAGCCGTGCCGAAAAAAAGCAAAAAATCCGCGCCGCCAAAAGCCGGCCGGTGATAATGAAATTTTTCCAAAGCCTTGATCAGCAAAAACAAAATCAGCCAGACTATTAAATTGCCGAAAAATAAACCCTGATAATTTTCCTGAAAATACAGCAAGACCAGAAAACCCAAAGAAAAAAAATACGGCACTTCTTGACGTTTAAGGTCTGCGTAAACCACCGCCGCGATAAATCCAAATAAAAATAGTTTTGGCCAGAGCGGCGCCGGCATAATCTAAAATTTCACAACGCGCGCTTTGTCCAGCAAACCATCGATTTTAGAGATTTTAGCCAGGGTCGCGGCGTCGATTTCATTGTCGATATTGATCAGCATAATCGCCTTGCCGCCGGTTTTTTCACGGCCAACCTGCAGGCCGGCAATATTGACCTTGGCCTCGCCGAGTATGCCGCCGAGCTGGCCAACCACGCCGGGTTTGTCCTGATGCGAGAGCACCAGCAAAATGCCTTCCGGTATAGCTGACAGAGTGAAACCATCGACATTGATGATGCGTCCGCCGACCGAGGCAAACAACGAGCCGCAGATCGAGGCTTTGCCTTTTTTGGTGTTTACGATAATTTCTATTTCATTGGCGTAATCGCGGACTTTTTCCGTGCGCGCGCTTTTCACCGTGATGTTTTTCTCTTTGGCCATCAGCGGCGCGTTGACAAAATTGACATGGCCTTCGGGGTTGATGGATTCCAAAATGCCTTTCAAGATAATAGTAGACAGCGGCGACGGATCGACCGCCGCGATTTCGCCTTTGTAATTAATCTCCACTTCGGAAAAAGTGTCCTTGACCACCTGGCCGATAAAACGTCCCATTTTTTCCGCCAGACTGAGATAGGGCTTGACCGGCTCCAGCAGCGCGGGCTTCATCGTCGGAATATTGACCGGCGCGGCGGCGCTGCCACCCTGCAAAACCGTGACAATCTGCTGTGCCACGTCAACCGCCACGTTGATCTGCGCTTCGGCTGTCGACGCGCCGAGATGCGGCACGGCCACCAAGGTTGGCAGTTCCCGCGTCAGCAGCGGCGACTCGACCGCTTTTTTCTCGTCCTCAAAAACGTCGATAGCCGCGCCGGCCACCTGCCCGCTGGCCAGAGCATCAGCTAGATCCGCCTCGACAATAATGCCGCCGCGCGCGCAGTTCACAATGCGCACGCCTTTTTTCATCAGCGCCAATTTTTCTTTGTTAATCAAGCCTTTGGTTTCGTTCGTCTTGGGAATATGCAAAGTGAGAAAATCCGCTTCCTGCAGAACTTCGTCAAGTTTCTTTATCTCGATGCCGCGGTTCTCGGCGTATTCTTTGGTTACAAAAGGGTCATAAGCGATAACTTTCATGCCCATGGTCAGACAGCATTTGGCGACATGCGAGCCGATCTTGCCCAGACCCACCACGCCGAGCGTCTTGCCGTACAACTCCACGCCCTGAAACGCTGAACGGTCCCATTTGTGATTTTTGACCAGCGTGTCGTAAGCCTGCGGTATCTTGCGCGCCATGGACAGCATCATCGCCAGCGTGTGCTCGGCGGCGGCTATCGTATTGCCTTCGGGGGAATTCACGACAATGATGCCCTGCTCGGTCGCGGACGGCAGGTCAATATTGTCCACGCCCACTCCGGCGCGGCCGATAATTTTGAGTTTTTTACCGGCCTTGATAATTTGGGGCGTCACTTTGGTCTCACTGCGCACGATCAGCGCGTCATACTCGGGAATAATCGCGGCTAGTTCATCTTCCGGCAAACCGGTCTTGAGATCGATTTGCAGGCCGGCTTTTTCAAAAACCGCAATGCCGTCTCTGGATAATTTATCGCTTGCCAAAACTTTCATTTTACGCGCCTTTGGCTAAAACATTTTGCGCGGCCTGCACGCCTTTGCCCCACTGAATGCCGGGCATGCCCAGCTGGGACAGCGCTATTTCCAGACAGGCGATCGCCGCCAGCACGTCTTTGGGGTCAATAAAACCCAGATGGCCGATGCGGAAAATCTTGCCTTTCAATTCGTCCTGACCGTTGGCCAGCGTGATGCCCCAATCGTCTTTCATTTTTTTACGGATCTCGTCGGCGTTCAAACCGTTCGGCGGATACACCGCGGTTACCGCGCGCGAGGCCGTGCTGTCGTTTTCATTGAGCAGTTTCAACCCCAGCGAGCGCAGTGCGGAACGCACCGCTTTCATCAAACGCTCGTGCCGGCCAAAAATCGACTCCAGTCCTTCCGCCGTCAGCAGATTGACCGACTCGACCAGTTGATAAATCAAGCCAACTGCCGGAGTGTACGGCGTCTGGCCTTCCGCCGCCTGTTTGAGCGCGGCTTTTAAACTCAGATAAAAATGCGGCAGGTCGGAAGTCTCGATGGCCTTTTTGGCTTTTTCCGAAACGGCCACGACCGCCAGTCCGGGCGGCAGCATGAAAGCTTTTTGCGAACCGGCGATGACCACATCCAGCCCCCATTCGTCGACTTTGAGCTCGGAAGCCAGGAAACCGGAAATCGCGTCCACGATAACCAGCGCGCCGTGCGCTCTGACGACTTTGGCTATCTCTTCGACATCGTTGAGCACGGCTGTCGAAGTTTCATTCATCTGAAAGAAAACGCCTTTGATTTTTTTCTCGGTGTCTTTGGCCAGCAGAGCTTTGACCGCCGATGGATCGACCGCCTGACCGTAAGCGTACTCCAGCGTTTCCACGTCGAGACCGTAAACTTTCGCCAGCTTGATCCAGCGTTTGCCGAAATTGCCGACGGCGGCGACCAGCGCTTTATCGCCCCGGCAAAAACAGCTCGCCACCGCCGCTTCCATGCCGCCTGTGCCGGAAGCGGACAAAACCACCACGTCGTTTTTGGTCTGCAGGAGAGTCTGCAATTTGGCAGTCAAATCCAGCATTAGTTTTTTGAATGGCCCGGAACGGTGGCTCATCATTTCTTTGGCGCCCGCCAGCGCGATTTGATTGGGCACAGGCGTCGGCCCCGGTATCATTAACAGTTCGGAAACGTATTTTTTCATGCTCGGCCTCCTAAAAAGGTCTGAAAAATTGGCTCATATCCTAGCATTAAATAGAAGTGCAGGCAAACCGCCAATTTCAAAGGTTGCGTAAATAAAAATTCACTTGACACAAGATTGCTAAAAATTATATACTCTCAGAGTTTAAAACTGGATATGCGCCCCCTATTCGTGAACGCTACCATTTCAAACAAGTATTCCAAACCGGCTTTACAAAGCTCAGCCGTTGAGGCATTAACATACTCGATACGGCCAAGCCAGTCCGGCCAGCTATACGTTAATTCCGCCACTCTATAATCATTCTTATATTTCTTGGTATAATCAAGCCTTAAATTACAATCGGCAAACAATCTTTGTTTTAGGCCAATTTTTCCGCCTGCAGTAAGATACAAATTTTCTAAATTTTTCTTTAAAAAATCGTCATAATTTGCATAATTTCCACCCAGCAAGATATAGAACAAGCCGTTATTCAAAATATTAAACGCATAGCCCAAATACAATTCTTGATTCATTGAAAAATTATCTTGCCAAGAAAATTGGCTTTTCGCCGACCAGGAAACAGCGGGCAAAAGCAAATTACTCTGCATTAGATTGTCTATCTCCAGTAAATCCAAACCGTAGCGCGGCCTGTCCAGTCTGTAACTTTTTACATTTACGCCAAGCAAACGCACGTTTTTGATTTCCTGGCTGTTCTCGTCAAGAAAATGGATCGGGCTAAATCCCAGGCCAGCAAAATCTTTAGAAAATAAGGAAAATTTTACGGAATGATAATTGATTTTTTGCGCGTTTTCCGTCATTTGCATAGCGGGGCGCGCTTGATATATGTTATTTTCATTAAGTTTTTTATAAGCCAGAATGCGATTCTGCCGGATAATTTCGGCCAGCTCGCTGTGATTGCTGATCATAAACTCCGATATAGTCAGAAAAGCTTTTAATGTTTCCACATCAGCTGCCGTATCTTTAGCTTTCACCGTCAGCAGCTCGTGAACCTGCATTTTTTGGCCATTGTCCAGACTATTGTAGA